>JABSPP010000236.1 GCA_013214275.1 Flavobacteriaceae bacterium | reverse complement strand
TTCCATAGCAACAAAAATACTAAAAGTCTTCGCCTTAAAGGCGAGGGATTTCACCCATCCCAGAGTGAGACATTAAACCCTTGGCTATCGCCCTGCGATTAAAAAACAGCAGACGTAGATGCAAGTCACAAGTGCAGCATTCAAAGTACTAGTTTATAAAATTTGTCTGTAGAAATTTCAAAATTTTGTTTTTCTACAGGGATTCTGTTTGTTTTGTGCTGTACTCCAATAACTTGTTTTGATTGCAATTTTTCCACTGAATCTTACGTGATATTTACTCATATCCTCTCATAAACCCTCAGAATCATTCATTCAACAGCTTCCAATAGAACTCACATACGATGTACAGTCATTCACTGGACTTCTCAAGGGGGAACTCGCTTTTGATCATGCATCCATAAAAGAAGTCTGTATTTGTCTCGATAATTCCAATATCCGTACTGAGATTCAAATCAAAAAAATCGTGTACTTTTGTGATAAGGTAGTCATCAAATTAGTCAGTATTCATGCTTATTATTGGAATCGCAGGTGGAACGGGAAGTGGGAAAACCACGGTGGTCAATCAGATTTTGAATGACTTACCCGCCGATGAAGTTTGCGTGATCTCACAGGACTCATACTACAAAGCCACAGACCATCTTTCCTTTGAGCAACGTACAAAAATTAATTTCGATCACCCTAGAGCAATCGACTTTGAGCTTTTAATTCAGCATATATCAGCCCTAAAAAAAGAACAGGTGATAGAGCAGCCCATCTACTCTTTTGTAACTCACAATAGAACAAAAGACACGGTAAAAACACATCCCCGAAAAGTGGTGATTGTAGAGGGAATCCCAATTTTTAATAATGAAACACTGCGAAAGCTTTTTGATATGAAAATTTTTGTCCATGCCGATGCTGACGAACGGTTGATCAGGCGTATTAAAAGAGATATTTCTGAAAGAGGCAGAGATATTAACGAAGTTCTTAATCGCTACCAACAGACTCTAAAACCCATGCATGAGCAATTTATAGAACCAACAAAGAATTTCGCAGACATCATAATTCCCTATGACAGATATAACAAAGTCGCCGTTGAAATTATTCGAACCGTGATTAATGAATGTTTATAGACAATGAATATTAAGAAGTTAAGAGAAAATCGCTACTATAAAATCTTCACCAACGGTTTTATCATCATTTCCACTATTTTCTTAGTTTTTATCCTCTTTTTTGATGAAAACACACACTTAAATCGTGAATTTAACGAGGAAATTGAAGCACTAGAAACAGCGATCAAGTTCTACAAAGAAGAAATTGAAAAAGACCGAAAGACTATTGAACTGCTTCAAGACTCGCTGCAACTAGAACGATTTGCAAGAGAAAAATACCTAATGAAGAAAAAAAACGAAGATGTATATATCATAGAATTTGATACAATCAACCAAGAATGAATCATTTTTTATTCGAAGATTTTAAACCTGTAGTTCCTGCTTTTTGGAAACAAAAAATCCAAATGGATTTAAATGGAGCAGATTACAATCAAAGTCTCCTATGGCATTCTAATGAGGGCATTGTTGTAAAACCTTTTTATACTCAGGAAGACAGAAATAATGTTGCTATCACACTACCTCAAAAAGGATTTGCCATTTGTCAATCAATTTTTGTTCATAACGAATCCATCGCCAACAAGCTTGCTCTAGATGCTGTAAACAGAGGGGCTACCGCCATTCAGTTTTATGCAAACCAACCGTTCAGACCCAAGAAGCTACTTAGGAATATTACCTCTACAGTCACCCTCTATTTCAACCTTAATCTTTTAGACCTCGATTTCATCCAACAAATAGATCGAGAATGCAGCCAGAACACGAGATTTTATCAGTTGGATATTCTTGGAAATTTGGCCAAAACTGGCAACTGGTTGAAGCATTACAAAGCAGATATCAATACGACAAAACGCATTGTACAAACTGTAAAACACGGTATCTCAGTAGATGCCACCATATATCAGAACGGAGGAGCTACCATAGTACAGCAATTGGCATACACCTTGTCACATACCAATGAATATATAGAACTATTCGGCGAAGAATGTGCAAAAGAAATACACTATCAGTTTGCGGTTGGCAGCAATTATTTTTTTGAAATTGCAAAACTTCGTGCTTTCCGAATGCTTCATGCACTTCTCCTTAAAGGGCGCGGAATAGAGGATGTCATCCCTCATGTTTTTACTCAGCCTAGCAGAAGAAATAAGACCATATACGATTACAATGTAAACATGCTTCGAACCACTAGCGAGTGCATGAGCGCTATCCTCGGAGGTTCAGACACGATATCGAATACTGCTTACGATGCAGTATATCAAAAGTCCAATGCATTTGGAGAGCGCATCAGTAGAAATCAACTACTTATTTTACAGCAAGAAGCCCACTTACAAGAAGCACAACGCTTTGCAGATGGCACATACTATATTGAAGAGATCACCAAGCAACTAGCAGAAAAAGCGCTGGTGATCTTTAAGCAACTCGAAAAAGGATCTGGATTTTTATCACAGCTTATGGCTGGAACCATTCAGAAAAAAATACAAGCAAGTGCCCAAAAAGAACAAGAACAATTCGATGAAGGAAAAATTGTACTTGTGGGAACCAACAAGCTCATCAACAAAAATGATAGGATGAAAGACCATTTGGAACTCTATCCATTTCAGAAGAAGAGACATTTAAAAACACTCATCCCACCAATCTCTCAAGTGAGACTTTCTGAAGTCATGGAACAACAGCGATTGAAAACGGAGGACAGATGATCACACATAAAACAAGCAAAAAACTCAAATACAAACAAAACCACCAAGAAGAAGCATGTCAGTGAACCTTTTTAAAGCACTCTTAAGTTCATGTGGTGATTGAAATCCGAAAACAGCATGGAACCCGAGTGTCAACAATAACCTTTGTTATATTTCATTTGAGTGATTCAAAAACGCAATAATGTCCAGAAAAAACCTCCAACATTTAACATTTGATTTTTCAGCAAAAGAAGATTCCAAGACCTTTAATCACGAAGGCTTCGTTGCAGGCGTACCACCCTATTTAAGAGGACCATACAGCACTATGTATGTTAGGAGACCATGGACTATCAGGCAGTACGCAGGATTTTCTACTGCCGAAGAAAGCAATGCCTTTTACAGGAGAAATCTTGCTGCGGGACAAAAGGGATTGTCTGTTGCCTTCGACTTAGCTACGCACAGAGGATATGATTCAGATCACGAACGCGTACAAGGAGATGTTGGTAAAGCAGGAGTGGCCATTGACTCTGTA
>JABSPP010000235.1 GCA_013214275.1 Flavobacteriaceae bacterium | reverse complement strand
TTCAAGGAATCTAAAAAATCAAAAGACAATCCCTATCGCAATTATTACTATTGGCGACCGGGGAAAAATGGCGGTCCGCCCAACAATTGGACATCATTTTTTGGAGGAAGTGCATGGAAATACGAGAAGCCTACCGATGAATATTACCTCCATCTATTCACCAAAAAACAACCTGACCTCAACTGGGACCATCCCAAAGTTCGTCAGGAGATGTACGAAATAATGGATTATTGGTTTCAAAAAGGAGTCGATGGATTTCGTTTGGATGTTATCTCCGTAATATCCAAACGACCCGGATTACCAGATACAAACACAACAAATTTTAACGAAATAATTCAAAGATACTATGCCAATGGACCCAAAATTCATGACTATCTACAAGAAATGAATGAGCGCGTATTGTCCAAATACGACATCATGACGGTTGGTGAAGGTCCCGGAATTAATCTTACCAACGGAATTCAATATGTTCATAAAGATCGCAACGAGCTACATATGGTTTTCCACTTTGGGCATATGTTTATTCATAACGGTCCTGGTGGTAAATACGACCCTGTAGATATTGATCTCCCCACTTTTAAAAAGGTATTCAATGACTGGGATGCTCATCTGAAGGATGGTGGCTGGGGAAGCATTTTTCTTGGAAATCACGACTTCTCTAGAATGGTTTCGCGGTTCGGAAATGATCAACAGTACAGAGAAGCATCTGCCAAATTATTAGCTACCTTACTCCTAACGTTAAGAGGTACTGTTTACATATATCAAGGCGACGAAATTGGCATGACAAATGTGGCTTATGATAGTATAGACGATTATGATGATGTGGAAACCCATGGCGCGTGGCAAGATGCGCTTCGTGAGGGCAAGGATATGGATGAGTTTTTAAAAATTGTTCATGACCAAAGTAGAGATAATGCTAGAACTCCTATGCAATGGTCCAATCAGAAAAACGGTGGGTTTTCCGATCATACCCCGTGGCTTGGCGTTAACAAAAATTACCTAGAAATTCATGTAGAAGATCAAGAAGTAAGACCAACTTCAATTCTTAATTTCTACAGAGAACTCATTGCTTTCCGCAAGAAGAATCTAGTCCTTGTCTATGGGGATTATGAAAGTTTGGATAACAATCATCAAGAAATTTATGCCTATAGAAGATGGGACGAATCATCAGAATTTCTAATGGTTCATAATTTTAGTGATACTGAAACTTTGTGGGATTATCCAATAGAAAAATCCGCATACGAGTTGGTTAAAACGAATCTCAACACGACAGATGCTTCCTTTTATTTTCTACCTTGGCAATCTAAAATTTTTAGAAAGATGCTCTAGTCGACTACCCAACCCCTGACTCTAGAAACAGCTTTGTGCCAAGTCTTAATGAAATCTCTGATTTGATTTTTAGCAGTTGACGGAACAAATCGTTGATCAACACACCACTGGGTCTGTAGAGCATCAATAGAATGCCAATAGCCTACCGCCAACCCTGCTAGATATGCAGCTCCCAAAGCTGTCGTTTCCTGTACTTGTGGTCTTAACACATCAACATCACAAACATCTGCCTGAAATTGCATCAGAAGGTTATTGGCTGAGGCACCACCATCTACCCTTAACTCTTTGCTTTTAAACTCAGCATCTTCCTCCATAGCTTTAACAATGTCATAGACCTGGTAGGCAATGCCCTCTAAGGTTGCCCTTGCGATATGTCCTTTTTCAGTACCTCTGGTAATTCCCAAGATGCCTCCTCTTGCATACGGATCCCAGTAGGGAGCTCCCAGTCCAGTGAGTGCAGGGACAAAATAGACACCACCATTGTCCTCAACAGTCATAGCGAGTTCCTCGATTTCCTGAGCATCGGTAATCATCTCAATGCCATCACGAAGCCATTGCACAGAAGCACCGCCAACAAAAACACTGCCCTCTAAAGCATAACTCACTTTCCCGTTGATCTTCCAAGCAACCGTAGTCAGTAGGTTATTTTTTGACATGACTGGTTCTTCACCAGTGTTCATCAGTAAAAAACATCCAGTCCCATAAGTATTTTTAAGCATTCCTTTATCTGTACACAGCTGACCAAAAAGAGCTGCTTGCTGATCACCAGCAATACCTGCAATAGGAATATGACCTTCAATTACCGAATGATGGGTGTAAGCATATATTTCGCTGCTCTCTCTAACCTCTGGTAGTATGGATCTGGGAATGGTGAAGAGGTTCAATAACTCATCATCCCAAGACAGGGTATGGATATTAAATAAAAGTGTGCGGCTGGCATTGGTAACATCAGTAATAAAAGTTGCTCCTTGGGTAAGCTGCCAAACCAACCACGAATCTACAGTTCCAAGGCACAGTGTTCCGTTGACTGCCTTTTCTCGCGCTCCAGCCACGTGATCTAGAATCCATGCTACTTTGGTAGCCGAAAAATACGCATCTAAGACCAGCCCTGTTTTTTCTTGGATGGACCTATGGTGACCTGCTTTGGTAAATTCATCACAGTGCGCAGCGGTTCTTCGGTCTTGCCAGACAATAGCATTATAAATTGGCTTGCCTGTAAGTCTGTCCCAGACGATGGTTGTTTCTCTCTGGTTGGTAATTCCAATGCCAGCAATTTGCGCTGGATGAATGCTTGCTTTTTTCATCACTTCGCGAATCGTATGAAGCTGAGACGACCAGATTTCCTGTGGACAATGCTCTACCCAAGCCTGTTGTGGAAAGAGCTGCTCAAAATCTTTTTGTGACATGGCGACTATTTCTCCTGACTTGTTAAACAGGATTGACCTCGACGAGGTAGTTCCTTGATCTAGGGCTAGAATGTATTTTTCAGACATAAATCCTCATTTTTTTATCGTAGAAGGTAATTTTTCGCTAGACTACCAAATGCTTTCTCTTGCTGTTGTACCCAGTCAGCATCTCTGTTGAGTTCCCTTGCAAGAACCTTGGCAACCATAGGAGCAGCCTCTATGGCGGCTTTTGCATCTAAAAATAACAAACGTATTCTTCTTGCTAAAATATCTTCAACAGTTCTTGCCATTTCGTACCTCGCAAACCAGATAACTTCACCTACTTTATAGTGATAACGCGGGTGTATTTTTTGTTGATAATCTAGGTGTTGAGAAATCAAATTTCTCACTTTTAGAATTTCACTACCATACATGTACTCGTGCGAACTGGTACACAAGCTGGTATTAACATTCCCGTATATACTCAGCTCTTTTGTCACACAGGGCTTGTTCTCCAATCCATGATGCTGAATAGCTGTATTGATTAATGTTTCTGCCATCAGCCTGTAGGTTGTCCATTTA
>JABSPP010000234.1 GCA_013214275.1 Flavobacteriaceae bacterium | reverse complement strand
GTATTCCTCACTTAAATCGTTCTTTTTAGGATTTAATCCAAATAATTCATCAACTGTAAGATACTCTCTCCCTTCAAGTGATATAGGCTCCATAAGACTGTTTTTCGATTTAGACAGGGGAGAATATAGCGCAACAACAATACGATACTCACTCATTTTGACTAGTTCCACTGAAAAAATGACCTCGTTATGGTATTTATAATAAACAACATCCCCATCTCTCTCTAGACGAATCTTTTTTTCAGGCGCAAAATTTATGTCTTCAAAGTCAAAAGCATCTTGTTGGTTCTCTCTATTGAACCCCACAAGAGTGGCGGTATTGTCTAAATTATCTAAATCTGGTTCCATACCTCTTTTTGTTCTTTTAAACCGCATGTAAGTTCTATTATCTAGAACTAATGCAGCTTCAAACGCAAAAGAAGTATTATTTGTATATCCTATTATATCACCCTTGGAATTCTTTTTTTGAGTAACTAGTTCGGTACTCTTTTCACCTAGAGGACTTGAGCTTTCTTCGCATACTTGATCTTTCTTTACAAAGTAAATCCCCATCTGATAACTTGCAGGAAAATAAAAATAATCAGGGTTTCCTTCATAATTTCTTGTTATAGGCAAACCCTCTAGACCTCCATTTAACCCATCAAACAACTTATTGTAATTCAGCTCAAACCAAAAATGATCATGACCTCTTGGAACTGTTTGAATGGTATATGTTGAATTACTTTTCTGGACATGCGAGTGCATTTCAGAGTGATTAATAAAGTCAAAACCTTCTGACAAGGACCATTGTAAATCTTGCGCTTTGGTTATATTTACTAAACAAATAGTTAGTACTAAACTGAGGTATTTTATCTTATTTCTCATGGCTTTATTTATAATTATATGTATGTTTCTGAACTTTTTTAAATCCACCAGTAATGCCAGCTGATGGGTTGTCTAACACCTCTACCCATGTTTCTATGAGTCTCCCAGCCTTATCGTATTTATAATGTGTTGCTAGACCTGAGGGGGCAATAATATGGCTTAGCTCGTCAAAATCATTATAAACATAGCTAGTCATGGTAGATTCTATGGGATGGATTCTAAGATCATCGTAATAAACATCCCCTGAATTTGACGTTACATGTGGAAATGCTTCTGATTCAGTGAGGTCAAAATAATGATTTAATTGAACCCAATCTCCTGCTGGTGATTTCTCCCCATTAAAAGCTTCAATTGATCCACCAGCCCTAACCCTTGCGTTAGTATAATTATCCTTATGAACCCAAACCGATAACTTATACTTCCCTGCTCGGTGCTCATTTGTCTTCATTAGAGCTCCAAATTCATCTGAAACACCTGCTCGGACGGAATACCTTCCTGTGTGTGCTCTATGAGTTGTTCTCAAACGTGCATAAAATATCTCTGGTTCAAGATAAAGGGAACTAGAGTTCTCATTGTATTCTGCACCACTGTAGAAGGCTTCTGTATATTTAGCGTTTGCTACAGCAATTACTTTACTATGATTGTCAGCTGTTTTTGTAGTTGTATAATTTCCATTGATATCTTTTACCTCAATAGGCGTGGAATAATGATTATATCTTGTTATTTCAGATGTTGGTTTCCATTTAGAGGAACTATTCTGATTTGCTCCGACACCCCAATTAAAACCATCGTCATTGGATTCATCAAAATCCATGTATGCACCATCTGCGTCTCTATCTCCATCCCAATAGTATATTCGGTGTTTACGCCAAATTTTTTCGTCACTGTTGGTTGGTGAGTTTTGATTCCCTGAGATATTTCGATAACTCCAGTTATTATTCCAGGTAGTAATTCCAACTCCTGTTAACTTCCAGTCATTTGAAACTTTCATATAAGTTCTACTCATTGCTTGCTGAGTAAGCATATTTTTATTGGTAATATCGTCCAATTTACTACCCATACTATAATTGCCTGACCCATATTGTAGAAGGGTGTAAGCTGGAATAGTTTGAGTTTTAAAAGCTGTACCATCACTAGCATAGGTGCGAGTCTCTAGCACCTGACCTGTTAAAAAATCAAACTTATCAAAATGCTGAGTTATTGTATGACCACTCGTAATTTGTGACGTACTTTCTAGGACACTAGGGTAGTTAATTTTAGACGTTGAACTTACTAAGAAAGTTTCATTTTCATCTTTCTCATACCGCTTATAACTGGAAAAAGTTTCTTGGGTAACTCCAATTTCTAAGTCGGTATCCAAATTTGTTTTGTATGTGTTTGTTTTTTCTTCTAGTAAATGATTTTTTGCATTGAATATTTTTACACTCCTCATTCTTCCAATATTACCAAGCCTACTCTCGATGGTATATTTATTAGTTTTTACAAGATCTCCTTCGAAGTTAGCATTTTGATCCTCTCTTACTCTAAAATTCTCTCCCAAGCTAAACATGTATCCAGTACCAAATTGCTGTGGTTCTAGCGTTTCAAACTCATAAATGGTCTTTCCTAAATGCTCACCTGCACGGTCTTTAGTTCGCATCTCTACCTCTCCATATAAAACCATAGGCGCTGGTAATTCAGAAGCATAGGGGATTCCTTTAGGTTCTTTTTTTGGAGCATAAGAAGTAATCCCATTTTTATAAATATATTCTGTAGTGGCAATATCATTGATCCCATCGTTTACAGTGATACTACTGGTAACGATTCCGCCTCCTTCAACAGGATTAGAAAACTCCTGTTGAGTACCATAAACAATAAAGTTTCTGATACAGTAATTTGATGGAGTACAATTACTTGGCGCTAATGCTTCATATAATACACTAGGATGAACTGTTTCAAATTCAATCCAATTTGGTCCAATAGCAGATACTTTAGAAAGAGAACTTTTATTTTCTACAGTTACAAAATCCCATTCTCTTCCTAATTGTCGCCATATTTGAATATCGTATGAAATTCTATGATATCTGTCGACAATAAAATAATCTGTAGTGGATGGAGACCCTGCTTCGAAGTTGAACCTTACAGTATTATTACCATTATCAATAATACTTTGTACATCACTAAACTCAACCTCTTCTAAATAAGCGGCCTCTGCTATGTATTTGTCTTTATCGTATTCCATCTTTATTTGACCACCAGTGGGTGTGACTATCTTATTTAAACTCCAAATGGAAGGATTATTCTTGTAATAACCCCAACTGTCTATGTAATCTTCTACATTAGTTTGAGGATAAGGAGTAGAAGCATTTTTATACTCAAACTTATAGGGCGGAACTAGGTTTTCCCCGCCTTTTCCGTTATAAGACAGTTGTTTTAAAGTTAGTTTTCCAAAGCCACTCTCTGTACCCGGAGCAT
>JABSPP010000233.1 GCA_013214275.1 Flavobacteriaceae bacterium | reverse complement strand
ACACAATAACGCCTGTAATTGCAACATATAACCAAAGTGGGAATGTAATTTTTGCCATCTTTTTATGTTGTTTAAATCGTTGCTCAGCAAAGATTAAAACAGGCCAATGACAACTTAGAGAAACTCACATCCTATCTGCAAGATGGAAATATAGAGGGATTTATACACCTTGTAGAGAGTGAGGCACTTAGTTTACACGCTATGATGCTAACCAGCCACCCTTATTTTATTTTGATGAAGCCTCATACATTGGAAATCATCAATGCCATTTGGGACTTTAGAAAACATACAGGGAGTAAACTCTGTTTTACTCTAGATGCAGGAGCCAATGTTCATCTGCTTTATCCGCAACTTGAAAAAGAAAAAGTACTACAGTTTGTCGAAGCAAGGCTCGCTCAATTCTGTCAGAAAAAACAGTATATTTGTGATTATGTTGGATTGGGAGCTAAAAAAACATAACTATTTGAAAAGAAGAAATCGTCATTTCTTTTTACTCTTTTTACTATCTTTCCTAGCTTTTAACCTCACTGCCCAAACGAAAATATGGCTTGATCAAGATCACCAAGAGTCTTCAGAAGAACAAGCTATTTACTATCGGTTTCTTTCAGAGAAAAAAGGAAATAGTTACTACATTATTGACTATTATAAAGATGGTGCTAAATATAGAGAAGGCAGAGCAGAAGCTACGGCGGTAGGTAGAGAGAAATTTAGTGGTTTGTTGACTTATTATTTTCAGAATGGGACAATCGCAAAAAAAGAACGTTATAAAAAAGGCGTGTTAAATGGGTTGTACAAGGAATACTATCCCTCTGGTGAACTCAGAATAGACGGTAATTATGACAAGGGTTATGAGGAAGGTATATGGAAGTATTACCACAAGACAGGTAAAATTAAAACAAAAGGGAAATTTAAAAATGGTGAAAAAGTCGGGGTCTGGAAGACCTTTTACAAAAATGTCTATTATCTCGATGAAGGATAATTTATTGTACCTTTACAATATCAAAATTTCTTTATGAAAGGACCACTCTTTTACGCTAAAATTCTTCTATTTGGAGAATACGGGATTATCAAAGATTCAAAAGGCCTAGCCATACCCTATAATTCTTACAAAGGAGCGTTAAAATCAGTATCTGACCCATCTGATAAAGCTTTAGACTCTAATAAAAATTTAGCTCTTTTTTGCCAATATCTCAAAAATTTAAATACCAATTTGGTGGAGTTTGATCTCGATGCCCTCAGTAAAGACATCGAAGGAGGAATGTATTTTGATTCTTCGATCCCTCAAGGGTATGGAGTGGGAAGCTCTGGTGCTTTAGTAGCATCTATTTATGATCGTTATGCAAGTGAGAAAATCACTGTACTGGAGAACTTAACTAGAGATAAGCTATTAAAGTTAAAAGAAATTTTTTCCCTAATGGAATCATTTTTTCATGGGAAAAGTTCTGGTTTGGATCCTTTAAACAGCTATCTGAGTTTACCTATCCTCATTAATTCTAAGACAAATATAGAACCAACAGGAATCCCTTCACAAAAAGAAGGTCGAGGTGCCGTTTTCCTTTTAGACTCAGAACAGACTGGTAAAACTGAACCGATGGTAAATATTTTTATGAATAAAATGAAGAATGAAGGGTTTAGAAAAATGTTAAACGAAGAGTTTGTTTCCTACACAGATGCCTGTATTGATGACTTTCTTCATGGAAACATTAAATCGCTTTTTGGAAATGTGAAAAACTTATCTAAGGTCGTATTAGCCCATTTTAAACCCATGATCCCGGCTGCTTTTCACAGAGTGTGGGAACAGGGTATTCAAACCAACGACTTCTACCTCAAATTATGCGGATCTGGAGGTGGTGGCTATATTTTAGGGTTTACTGAAAATTACGAGAAGGCCAAAGAATCACTTAAAGATTACAAGCTAGAACTTGTGTATCGATTCTGAAATTTCTCTGCGGAGAATGCCATGAATACATCAATATTTTATAAAATTTTTAGCCTATTTTCAGTCGTAAGAGGTTATAATATATCTGTGTTGGTTATCGCTCAATACTTAGCCTCGATATATATATTTTCACCAGAAAAGTCTGTCAAGAATGTCATCCTAGACATATATCTTCTATTAATAGTTCTGGCGAGTATTTGCGTGGTTGCAGGTGGGTATATCATTAATGATTTTTATGACAGTCAAGCTGATAAAATCAACAGACCCTATAAAGCAGTACTAGATGGTTATGTGACGCAGGGTACAAAGCTCTCCCTCTATTTTGTTTTAAACTTTATGGGAGTTGTCATTGCTTTTTTTGTATCATGGAGAGCTGCCTTTTTTTTCTCTGTTTATATTTTTGGAATTTGGTTGTATTCTCATAAACTCAAAAGATATCCTACCATAGGACTTTTTACAGCTACAGTTCTGACAATACTCCCTTTCTTTGCTGTTTTTGTCTATTTTAAGAATTTTTCAAAGATCATCTTTGTTCATGCTGTTTTTTTATTCTTGGTGATCATGGTACGCGAGCTAATCAAAGATTTGGAGAATATTAAAGGAGCAGTAGCCAGTAATTATAAAACGTTCCCCATAGCTTATGGAGAGCGATACACAAAAACTTTCTCGATACTACTACTCACCTTATCACTTGCGCCTGCCATATTTCTTTTGAGCTATCCAGCGATTACTTATATGCGCTATTATTTTTATGTTGCATTTGTTTCGTTAATTATCGTGGGTATTGTCATGGTAAAATCCAATCAAAAAAGGCATTATACCATATTGCACAATACACTCAAGCTTTTATTACTCGTTGGAGTCTTTAGTTTGGTCTTTATCGATACCAGTTTACTGATTGATAAAGTGATTGACAAGCTGAATTAAAAATCAAATTATTAGTAGTATTTTTGCCGCAAATTTCAATAAAATGAATTCTCATAAACACTCGTCGAGAGGACGACACGTAAGCAAAAGCCATACTCCTCAACAAAAAAAAAATGTTCAAAAAGAGGCTAAAAAATCTAATAACCAATCTGTAAGGAAGCCAAATGACGGAATTCGTCTCAACAAATTTATCTCTAACTCAGGAATTTGCTCTAGAAGAGAGGCCGACACTTACATAGAACACGGGAGTGTTACAGTGAACGGCAAGCTAGTCACAGAAATGGGGTATAGGGTGAAGTCGGGAGACGAGGTTCGTTTTGATGGATCCCTCATCTCTCCTGAAAAAAAACGATACGTTTTATTAAATAAGCCCAAAAATTATATTACTACTATGGATGACGATCGTGGTCGGAAAACAGTAATGGATCTGGTACAAAACGCCACAGAAGAACG
>JABSPP010000232.1 GCA_013214275.1 Flavobacteriaceae bacterium | reverse complement strand
ATTCCAAAATTTTAGAAATGCTATACTATTCTTTCACGGAGGTTTGAATCTTTACCCATAAAAATAATGGTAGAACCAAAATTATAATCAACCTGAATAGATTTACCTCCATTTTTTAACATGAGTTTCCCCATAGCCAAAAGGCTGTAAGCTGTGGTTTGTGTGCTCATCCATTGATCGCTGGAAAGCTCTTTTGCAATTGATTTGGCAAACTCAAAAGTTCTTGAATCCTCAAGCAGTAACATGGTTTCAAGAACCATAGCCTTGTTCCTAGTGATAGATCCATAGCTATATCTACAGTGGTTGTCCAAGAATTGGATCGCAGCTGTATTTGCCAGCTCTCTACTGGCTTGCTGTTGTCCAACTAATGCATAAGCTGCCGCGAGTCTCCACTTTGCTGCATTAGACAATTCATCAAATTCTCTTAGGCGGTTCATAGCACCTAAATCTGCATTTCCAGATAATGCCAATGTGTAGAGACGGTACGCTTGCAAGAGATCTCCTGAGTAACCTCCTTTGTTGGGCCTCCAATTTCGTGCCACTCGTTTTTGATAGCGTACCCAATTACTCTTAAACGCGAAGGGCAGTACATATCCTTTTTTTTCTGCTTCTATCATAAAATGTCCCGCATAGGTAGACCCCCAATCGTTTGTAGATCCCTCTCCGATCCAATAGCTCAATCCACCATTGGGTCGCTGGAAAAATCCAAGGCGTTTGATTCCTCTCCTGATATTAGCTTCAATTTCATCTTTCTTTTGCGAGGACAGATCAAAAAGGTCTGTTAGATACAGTTGTGGAAAAACACTAGAGGTGGTTTGCTCTACACATCCGTGTGGGTACCGAATCAAATAATCAAGCCTTCGATCAAAATCAATAGGAGGCATAGAGGACAATTGGAGTACTGCTTCATTCGTACCTTCTACACCAAACGTACTAAAATCTATAGTTATCTGTTGATTTTTCTTTAATGTTTTATTCATGACCTTAGATGTTATTGGATTTGGATTTACAACATCTATCTCTACATGGTATTTTGCTGTATGAGATCCCGACTTAGCACTCACCTTAATGTGGTTAAGTCCATTCGCTTTTTTTACATTGAGATGAAAAAACACCATCTTTTCACCATCAGTATCAAAATGTAACGGACTTGTTTTTGAGTCTAAAATTTGAATTCCATCCGAAGTTTCCACGGTTACCGTTACATCTTTAATTTTTTCATCAGTAGCAAAAACCGTCACTGGAAGTGTTACCTTTTCTCCTGTACTCAACTTCCTTGGTAAGGACGCCAGAATCATTAAAGGCTTTTTCACCTTTACAGTTTTTTCTACATTGCCATACGCTTCTGTTGCTGAATTTCCAGCAACCACCATAGCTCTTACAGAACCGATGTAGTTAGGTAATTTTACAGTATGTTTTGCATTTTCTCCAGATTTTAATGAAAATGGTCCCAAGTATTTTACGACAGGTTTAAACCGATTGGCTTTTTTGTTCTTTCCTTTGGATGAACTTCCGTCACCACCAATGGCAAATACCTGATCAACACTTCCAGCATACGCGCCCACCACATTGTCATATACATCCCAAGTCCTTACACCTAGTGCTTCACTAGCATTAAACGTATGATGTGGATTTGGAGTTTTAAATCGTGTTAAATCCAACAATCCCTCTTCTGCAATAGCTATGGTGTATGTCATTGCTTTTTGATGTTTCTCTGAAACTATTACTTCAAACTCTTTTTCTGGTTCCAGAACTTCAGGCATCAAAATTTGAGGTTCTAGACGTTTTGAAGGATCTTCTACTCTAATGGGAATAGTGCCATACAAACGGATGGGAAGATCGTTTTCTACCTTAGCATGCGGTTGTAGGAGTGAGATACTAACAAAGAAATTGGGCGCCATTTTTGCAGTGATCGGTAGGCTTACCGTCGTTTTTCCTCTTTGTGTGTTTATCCATTGATGCCGTATCACTTCACTTGCATTTTCTAAAGTGATCAACGCTTTACTGATTTGAGCTGATGGAAAGGTAATCTTTGCTGTTTCACCAACCTGATAGATTTTCTTATCTGAGTTGAAGATGAGCATTTTAGCAGCCTCTTTGTTTTCAGAAGAGATATTATCCCACCAATTGTCATAAAAATATAATGTTCTCCCTGTTGCATGATTGCTTACAGGATCAATCACTCGAATAAGATATCTTCCTCTTTCACTCTTTGGAATATTGAGGGTGAATTTCCCCTTTCCATTCGCATCAGTATTTAAGATCATCGTTTTATGAGGTCGGTGGTATTGATCTGAACTGTAGGTAGAAAGATTGTCATTTCCTGAGTTCCACCACCAACGCCACTCAATTTTATATACCTTAACCTCTACATTTTTTCTAGCAATTGGCTTGCCCTCTTTGGTCAAAGTTACCACCTGAAATTGATGGTTCACCTTGGTAGGGTACGAACCATAATAGCCTTCCTTAGGAGATTGTAAACCCACATACGACTCATAGGGGCATATTTTTTAGAAAAGGCATCAATAGAAAAATCTCCTCCTGTTTCGTAAGCCTTCACCAGAAAATTGACACGAAGCATGCCCGGAGCATTTTCACCTAATGTAAGTGTTTGATCTAGTGTAGCAGACCCCTGTTCATCAACCCTCTTGTTAAACAACTCTATTTCTTCACTGCGGTAATCTCTTGTAGGGTCATTAAAGAGATATGACTCATACTTTAAACCGCGTTGTGGTGTTCACACTTTTGCTTTTACACTGGCTCTTAGATTTTTAGCTGCTGCTCCGTGTAACCAATTGAGTTGCAGTTGACCATGTAACTTTTTTCCAAGAGAAAAAATCTCATCATCAAAATCTAGCTTCATTTTTATTCGGTTGGGCTTTACAGTTTCTACTTTCAGACTTTTCTGAAATTTTGCTCCTCCCACAGAAACTTTGGCTTTGTAGATTCCCGTCATACTTTCTGTAGTTGTCGCAAAAGGAAAAGTGTAAAATCGATCTACGTGATCTACTAGAGTTTTTTTGAATACCAACTTTCCCTCTGGATCAGTAACTTCAAGCTTTACGGGATGATCATCAGGGAGCCTATTGTCGTAATCATTAAGAACAAAATTTAAATATATAGAGTCGCCAGGTCTCCATACACCTCGTTCTCCGTAGAGATACCCTTTGATTCCTTTTTGAGTTTTGACCCCCGAAACATCAAATTTACTCAACGATAAAGCGCTTCCATCATTTAATTTAAGGTTCTACCGCAAAAATAATGGAATTAGTATTTTTGTTTAAACATACATTATGCGAGAATTTACTGAACAATTTTTT
>JABSPP010000231.1 GCA_013214275.1 Flavobacteriaceae bacterium | reverse complement strand
GGGAAATCAATGTAGTATTTGGTTTAATGTGGTAATTCGCGGTGATGTGCATTCCATTAAAATTGGAAATAAAGTAAATATTCAAGATGGTGCAGTTATCCATGCCACCTATCAAAAATCACCTACAAGCATTGGTCAGCATGTCTCAATTGGTCATAATGCTATTGTACATGGTTGTACCATTCACGATCATGTTTTAATTGGTATGGGAAGTATTATTATGGATGATTGTATTGTGGAGAGCAATTCTATTATCGCAGCGGGAGCTGTAGTTACAAAAAACACACATGTTGAAGAAGGAAGTATCTACGCAGGCATCCCTGCTAGAAAAGTCAAAGATATTTCTAAAGAATTGATTTCAGGAGAAATCAATCGAATAGCAAATAATTATGTGAAGTATGCGAGTTGGTTTCAAAAATAGAAAAAGCCCAGCACACAATGCTGGGACTTTAACCGTCAAACTCAAAAACTAATTGTCACTTTCTTGTTTTTTTCCTGCTCTTTCAACCACCTCTCTTTCATCTTTTTACCTATTTTTCCTCTCATCTTCCTTTTCTGAGTTTCCACCTGCTCTCGAAATTTATCATATTGCTTATCATTCAAAATGGACTTCATTTCCTTCTGATACGCTATCTGCTGGTCTAATCGCTGATTTTGAAATGTAAAACGCTCATCAGCAGTTAACTCCCTCTTGCTTTCGCGCATGGCTTTTACTTTTTCAAATTCGGCACGTTTACTAGAAATCTGCCTTGCAAGAATTGGTTGAATCTCTTGCTGTTGTGCCTTGGTAAGTTCTAATGTTAAGGTCATTTTTTTGACTGCCAGAATCGCTTGTTGATCAACAGTTAATTTTTCTCTTTGCGTGCGTCTGTTTTTTTCTTGAGCTTTTGCAGTTACTGTAAATACAAAAACTAATACTAGAATGCTTGCTGTTTTTTTCATTTAGATGATGTGTTTTAATCCATAATTATTCAACTCTAAAAATCCCAAAGTAATACCTCTAACACGACCCCATCACTGATGTTTAGTTTCAAGACTATACATCGGGTTTACTTATCTTTTTTACGTTTATTTTGACAGCCCAATAAATAAAAGGTTTAAATTTATAGTCTCATTTAACAGTTATTAATACATGAAAAGAATTTTCTTACTAGTCCTCTTTATCACTTATAGTGCCTTTGCACAGGAGACTCCAAAAGCAGACCTTTCAAATCCCAGAACAACCGTTTACACACATATATACAATTTACAAGACGACTCATATCATCCTGAGGTATCGGCAAAGACCATTTATGGAAAAAAAGAAAATGAAGCCATCGACATCGCAATCAAGATTAAAAAAGTACTAGATGGTAGAGGATTAGAAATAGATTTTAATCGCATTCCCTCCGATTCAACTTACTCTGATGCTGCTGGATATGAAAGCCTAAATAAATTTATATTATTTCCAGAGCAAATGCCATTGATCTCTGTAGAGAAAATAGGTCCTTCGTGGTATTATTCGCGAGAAACAGTTGAGCGTATAAACGGTCTTTACAAAGACACCTTCCCATGGTACATTGATAAAATCCACAATCTTGTCCCGGGCATAGGCTATAAAAAAATATTTTACATACAAGTATGGAAAATCGTTGCTTTTATCATTTTAATTGTCTTCGCAGTTGCTATGTTTTTTGTTGCTAAACGATTGGCCTTCCTCATCTTAAAAAAAATTATATACAGGTATACCAAGAGTAAAAGCACCGATATCAATAGCTCGCTTAGAAAGCTAGCACATCCAATTAGCTTACTTATTTCTTTGTGGCTTATCAGTCGTATTTTACCATCGCTACAGTTTAGTTTAGAAATTAACAAGTGGTTATTTTTAGCAATAAACATTGCCACCATAGTTTTTTGGATTTATGTATTTCTAAAGTTAGCACAGGTGCTTATTAGTCTCTACCAAGGATATGCAGATAAGACAGAGGGAAAGCTGGACAATCAGTTGGTACCAATAGTAAAAAACTTCTCAATGTTAATCATCATCATTTTTGGAGCTTTTAGATTGTTGGTATTATTCGGAGCCGATCCTGCCACGGTGCTTGCGGGGGCATCTATTGGAGGCTTAGCAATTGCCTTTGCTTCTCAAGATACCGTAAAAAATCTCATTGGTACAGTGATGATCTTCGTAGATAAGCCCTTTCACATTGGCGACTGGATTGAAGGTGGTGGTGTTGTGGGTACAGTAGAAGAAGTAGGATTTCGATCTACTCGAATTCGCGCATCAGATACTTCAGTATTTCAAATTCCCAATAGCAAACTTTCCGAAATTGTCATTAAAAATAGCGGTTTGCGCTTATTTAGAAGATACAATACCACTCTAGGACTTCGTTATGATACTCCTCCTGAATTAATAGAGGCTTTCGTTCAAGGTGTGAGAGAAATTATCTTGGCACATCCAGATACAAAAAAGGATGCCTATAATGTGGAATTTACCGCCTTTGGAGGTTCCTCCTTAGACATCATGGTAAATATGTATTTCAAAACGTTAGCTTGGGGAACAGTACAAAATTATAAACATCAAATTCATATAGCAATCATCAAATTAGCTGTGGAATTAGGAGTAGACTTCGCATTCCCGTCCACAACTATGATGATAGAGCAACTTCCTGATAAATCAATTGATATTCAATATAATACAGCAAAAGAAACTACTGATAAAGCAATTGAAAAAACAGTGAATGAGTTTAAAGGGAATTTTTTAGAGACAGAAGACTAATTTTAAGTAACAACATTAAAAATAGCCCAACCGTAAAGGGCGAACCTTACAAAACGAAAGAGTCCAAAGAGAACAACATTTTTTAAAGGATATTGAATGATTCCAGCTGCCATACAACTTATAGAAAAAGGAAGTGGCAACAAAGCTCCTACTAGAATCAAAAAACCGCCCCATTTGCGGATATTTTTTAAATTTTTAGCCATTTTCACCTCCAAATAATTCTTCATGGAAGGAATTTTTGTGCTAGCCTTTCCTATAAAATAAGAAATCACACCTCCCAGATATGAAAGCGTGGCTAAAACTGATACGTTAAAAATAGGATTCGCTGTTTTTTTAGACCAACCAATAAATATTTCAGGTGGTATTAAACCGAGCAATGTTTCTGAAATAAAAAAGGTGATTAGAACCCCAATCCTTGAAAAAGAATTGGTGAGTAACTCTAAGCCATCATCAATGGTAAAAACATATTCATTAACAAAGAATAGCAGCCCAACAATAAGAATAATAGGAATAGCAGACTTCTTTAAGCTTTTCCCTAGAAAAGCATAAAACCCAGTGTAAGAATAATAC
>JABSPP010000230.1 GCA_013214275.1 Flavobacteriaceae bacterium | reverse complement strand
ATGAGAAATTCTTTTATGAAGAGGTAAGATCATCTAAATACTCTAAGAATTTTATTCTTAGTTATGTGGACAGATTTGAGGACGTAGATAAGATAAAAATCAAGCCGGACCTTGTTTTGCTTGACTTTGTACTTCAGACGAACAATTCGTTCGATTTAAAGTTAAAAGAAGCTTTGATTAACAAGTGGCCTGATCTAATTGTCATTTATGTCTCATCTTTCTTTAAGGAGGAATTAAATGAGATAGATGAATCGGAGCTTTTTATAAACAAGTCAAAATTTTCATTTCGTTCAATGATAAGGATATGTGGATGGGAAGATGAACTACCTCTCTAATCTGGATAGAAGAGGTTTGACAATATTTTCCCAATCTCCTTCAGCTAAAGACAGTAGCCTATCTACTCCCTCAACACGTCTACTCAATGTTTCAGTTTCGAGTGATAACAAGTCAATAAGATGATTTCGGGTCATAATATCCAGCCGATTAAAGGATCGTAGAAGGTTTTTTTCCCACTGAGTAAGGTGAGTTACTTTTCCTTTGGCGTCTGGAACAAAAGTTCTATCATCCTTAAAAACAAACTCGATCAAAGATACTGGAGAAACTTTCTCTAATGACCCCAGTCTAGCTAAAAAGTCGAGAACCCCCAAAAACTTGCCTTCTTTTCCTTCTTCTACATGAGGGTTCTCTAATTCACAGTATCTTGGTGGAGTCATTCTTACTCTCTCAGCCATTTGCCTTTGAGTGAGAGAGTTAGTCTCTCGGTAGTGTCTTAAAAACTGACTAATCCGTCTTTTGAAATGCCTCATCTCTTTGTGAGAAAGTATAAACTCTTGTTTTTTAGGCATAAGTACACCTCGCGTTATCATAATCGGAATATATATTTGACATATTATCCAATAGTGGAAACAATTAGCCACTAAGTTATCTTTCTTTTACTCGAAAAGCAAGATGGTGGCTATATGGAATGTGGATATAAGGGATTTTGGTGGAGGTTTTTCGATGGGTGAAGGTCCTAGCTATTTAAATGACAATGAACAACGCGAGCGTGAATACTTCATATGCCAAGTAAGACGCTACAGGACAAGCTTACGCAATATCGTGTGTAATTCATATCAAATGCAAAGCACTGGCTTTGTACCCATCGATATCCTCGAAATTAAGAGACTACTCAGAGAAACGTCACGCTACTTCCAAATGCCTATGCCTGCCTTAGTGCATGCATATCAGAGGCTCAGAGATGAGAGCGACAAGTTAACCACAATCATAATCCACCAAGCAGGATAGGAGAGACTATGGATTTCTATCAAGGCACCTATACTAACCCGGGCACGATCATTCCTACTACGAATAGCAGGAATAAAAAATCTGCTCGCAAAAAAATTTCGTATGCAGAGGCAATGAAAAATTTCATCAAGCCCCGACCTTGGCAAGAGTTGAGTGGTACGCTTGGGGTTGAACTTTCTGAAGTTGCAAAAGGCCTCAATGTGCGCTTCCCAGATTTCAAGCGTAACCTTGAGCGAAGCGACTTCTTTGAAATGGCTAAGCTACTGAAATTAAAGATAGTGTCATTTGATACCTTCAATGAAAACGGGGTCTTAGTCCATTCCTATATTATCGATGAAGAAGCAGCCGAATACCTTTTAGCCAAGAGCAAATCCTTGCTTGGCTACTATTATCTACGTTTCCTCAGGCAATGCCGCTTAGCTGTCAAAGTGTTAGCTGACGAATATCAGACCCTCTCTAAGGAGTACAAAAGAAGGACTCTGAACTTAAGCAGGCCAAGGCTCAGATAAAAGCTCTGACTGCTCCTAAAACAAGAAAAAAAGGGAGAAAGATGGTCAAGGTCATCACGAAAATCCATGAAGAAAAGGATCTTTTTGGTAACACCACTTGCTATAAAGAGGTGGAACATAAAACCATTTCAGAGATGAGTCCTTCCGAGCACAAGCTTTATAAGCTGCAACATGGAGCCAAGGTCATGAATGGGATTGCTACCGATATGAAAGAAATTATGTCTGACTGTAATTCTGACCATGGAACTGAGCAGCTTGCACGAGTTACCCAGGAGCTTTCAAATGTTATGACGAGGCCTGACCTACCAGAGAAAAATGTAGGTGTCGCGCTGACCATCTTCAATAAGGAGGTGCTCCACTGATGTTTAAGCCAAGCGAACTTTTCAGCCTGATGGAAGTTGAAGCCCAAAACAAAGGCTTAACCATGGAGGAGGTTTGCACTGAAGCAAAGGTTCCTAAAGCAAATTTCTTCCAGTGGAAAAATGGTATTAGTTACCCAAGTGGATATTGGATGAAAAAACTACACAGCACATTCCTTTGTATGCTCGCAAACTATGGAGGCTAATTTTATGACGCAGTGGCAATTGTGGGATGTTAGGGCAAAAGATCTAGGTTACACGCTGAACTTTGTTCTTCGTTTTGCTGGAATATGTAAGCAAACAAAATCCAATTGGAAAAGGGGTGTTTGTAGCCCGAATCCAGAAAGCGAAGTTGCTGTTGAAGAGGCTTTTATTAGACTCTCGTTACATAAAGTCGCTTCATGAAAACTTCATACAAGTGGGTCACCTTAGTAAAAACTACTTGGAACGATCCAGCTACAAATACTCAATTTGATATTCCAGCCGGAACACCCTGCTACCTGCTGGAATTCGACTATATTCCTAGCGATATGACTATTGAAGAAATATCCGGATTTAGACGTCAAAAAAAGAGAAGCCCAAATCTAAAGATTATTAAACTTCAGGGAAAATACAGAGCCATTGAACCTGAATTGATTGGTAGAAAAGATGTACTCAATAAGCGCAGTTAATACACCTTATGACTTAAATAAAGCTAGAGTTGAAGATGCCTATGGGGCACGATTCTCAAAAGGATACCAGGGTGTTGGAAGGTCAATCAGAGATGTTGCTGATGTCATTGTTGCAAAAGTTTGGAGCCCTTCCATTTTTAAAAATGGTACGAGAAACAAAGAATCATTTCTATGCTCTAATTGGTGTGTTCTCGATTTTGATGAAGGAATGACCTTAAACGATGCGCTCAATACTTTTTGTGATACCCAGCATATTATCGGGACAACCAAAAGTCACCAGACTGAAAAAAATGGTCTCATATGCGATCGTTTTAGGGTTTGTATCCCTTGGGAAAAACAGATAATAGATGCTGAGCACTACCAGCAAAATATAGAACGTATGATAATCCACTATGATACGGACACTTCTTGCTCGGACCCAGCTAGGCTTTTTTACCCATGCACAGCCATAATATCTATCAACGACGACCCAGAAGCATAAGCAAGAGGTATCTCCACTCATAAAG
>JABSPP010000023.1 GCA_013214275.1 Flavobacteriaceae bacterium | reverse complement strand
TATGCCTGAGCATAGTTATAGAATTTACAAAAAAGCAACCGAAATGGGGTTACCAACTCAAATATATTATCATCAAAATGGACATGGTGGCCCACCACCAATGAAAATGATGAATCGATGGTTTACGAGATATCTGCATGGGATTGACAACGGTGTAGAAAACGATCCAAAAGCGTGGATTGTACGAGAGAATGATCACCGAATACATCCAACTCCTTACCAAGATTATCCAAATCCAGAAGCGAGTAATGTGACCTTGCATTTGCAAACTGGTGGGAGTGATATCGGAGGTTTATCTTCTGAGGCTGACAAGAGTCAAGCGAAAGAAACACTTGTTGATGACTCTTCAATTTCGGGGAGAACTTTGGCAATGGCTACTCGTTCTAAAAATAGGTTGCTATATGTGACCCCAATTCTAAAAGAAGACATTCATATCTCTGGACTGCCAAAAATTACCGTTAGGATTGCTTGTAGCAAGCCTGCGGCAAACCTCTCTGTCTGGTTGGTATCCTTACCATGGAACAGTGATAAAGGCACCAAGATTACTGATAATATCATTACCAAAGGTTGGGCTGACTTGCAGAATTACCAATCGATCTCAAAAAGTGAACCTTTGAAACCTGGAAGGTTTTATGAGATGACCTTTGACCTTCAACCCGATGATCAAATAATCAATAAAGGACAGCAAATTGGATTGATGATTTTTTCTAGTGATCTTGGACATACAATTCTCCCCAAAGCTGGGACAGAGCTAACGGTTGATCTTGACCGTACTACACTGACCATTCCAATTGTTGGTGGAACTGTGGCATTTAGAGAAGCAACCGAGTAAAAACTTATATACAAATCCGGTTTTTGCTTTTTGACTGGTAAGTGTTCTTGCTGAATAGGGAAATAACTCTCTGAATTTGGTTATTAGATTTTATTTATTGGGTAGCGCTATTTCCTTGGTCATTCGTTTGATGAAGTTTTTTTAGAATTGAAAATAGTCTTTTAATGCCGCGTTAGGGATAGCAGCGGCATCCTTTTTTGTCCTGAAAGGCAAAAAAGATAAAGCGGATAGCCCGACCGCTAGGGAACGCCCTAAAAAATTGTGTAGCCTTTTTTTAGGACGGGTCATGTTGAACGATAACGGTCTCGTGTATGAGTAGTAGCGGATTTCAAGCCACCAAACTGTCCGATAGCACCGACCTTTGATTTATGGTTTTACGTTTCAAAATAGCACTAAGCCCGCTATTGCTTATACACATTATTGGCATTTCGTTGTTATTAATCTCTTTAAATATTATCACTATAAGGTAATGATTTAATATAATTCTCCATAAACAACCAATCAGGGTCTCCATCTTTTGTTGCTGGTAGTTTTATTATTTCGTTTTGAAATTTATTCTTAAATGCTTTACGACCAAACTTAAATTTATATTGATTTTGTTTCATTATCGTTGTAATAAATAAGGCGTTGTACTTATTTAAATTAGGGTTGTGAAAAGCATAAATTTCATCTGAGGCAGTAAAATCACCACTTACCCAAAAAGCTGTTCCAAAAGTTGAATAGACTATACAATCTTTTTCCACAAAAAGAGGATTTTCAATACTGTCAGTTAAGCTATTATTATATTCAGAAGCAGAATAATATGGGGTTTCGCCTTTAATCCTATCTGATGCTATTAGACGTTCTCCATGTTTAATTCTAGTCCACAATTTTTCATCAATAAAGCTAAACTCTTTCCACTCACTAATATTAATTGGCAGTTTCTTTCTTTGTTTTTGAGTATTAACCTTTCTAAAACTAACTTTGTTTAGTAAAGATTTTATATGCTCCTCCATATATGCAAAGTCGGGATTTTCATCTTTGTCAATGGGCAAATATATTTTTTCTTTTATCAACCTATCATTACTAATCTCTCGCCCAAAGTTGTATCTGTATTTTATTTTTTCAAAAATGGGTTTAAGAAATATTGAGATATATTTAGTTAGTTCTCTATTCTTCAACCAAATAACAGTAACATGATCAGAGGCGACAAAATCGTAATCATGATAAAACAAATAACCTACACTACCACTATTTGATAATGTCATTTTATTCTTATAAACATCCATATAATCTGGAGGAGAGATATAATTATCCACCCCATTATTAAGTGCAGTTGAAGATATGTAAGCAATATCTCCAGAAATTTGGTTTTGAGTTGTTAACCTTCTTCCTCGTTTATAGTCAAAAACTTGACAAAACTCAAAATATTTATATTTCTTATTCATCTTGATTGTTTTCGTAATATGAACTTATAGCACCTAATAATTCTGTTTCAGTTAAAGCAACATCTAAAATATTTAAATCTTTTTTTGCTTGAAAAATCATATAGTCAGAAATAGACTTAATAAAATCGTCTTCATTTAGTGTAGAATAGTCTGTTTTACTATGAGCATAAATTGTCCACTCGTCTTTAGGTTTTATTTTTGTGCGAACAAGCGTTATGTCATTAGGTACAGAAGTTGGCTTTAATGCGTCAAGCAATTGTTTCTCTGCCATATCCCATTTGCCGTAAACATCTGTTCTTCCTTTGTTTTTTGAAAGAACAAAACCGTCATCTCTTAAGTCGTAAAATACTACTTCATCATTTTTGTAGTCAAAACTTCTGTTTGTTTCAAAAACTGCAACTGCTGTATGAGTTGAAGCATTTGGTTGAAATAAGTCACCAGACATATTGATTACATATTTCAAGGTGTGTTTATTAAGAATTTGCTCTCGTATGTTTTCTTCCTTAAAATATGTAGATAATGGAGCTATGATTATGCCATATCTCGAACAATTGTCTAACATCTTAACCAAGAAAGTGATTTCTTTTGGTGTTGGGTCAGTTTTATTTTCCTTGCCACTATATGGAGGATTTATAAAACCGATAGTTGCTTTAAAATTATCTAATTCAGATTGTGCTTTTGGATTTCTTATTGAGTCATAATTAAAAATTGAAGATTTACCATCCCCTCGAAATAGCATATTAGATATTGCACATATATACATTGTTTGGTTAAGTTCAAATCCAAGTAATTGGTTCTCTTTTACTTTTTTAATTGCAATTTCTTTATCGGTACGATTGCTACTGCTAATTTTATTAGTTAAGGCATTCATTCCTGCTATTAAGAATGCACCTGTTCCACAACAAATATCAACAATTTTATCGTTGTCTTTTAAGTCTATTAACTTGGTAAATAGAGTTGTAATATGTCGCGGTGTTAAAACAATACCTTTCTTCACATTTGAAACACCTGCATACTTTAAAAACTCTTCATAAAACTTCCCAATAATATCATAGTTTGAATTGGTTGAAAACTGATTTTTAAATAACGGTATTACAGCTGTCTCTAATTCTATCAAAATATCTTTTAAAATACTTGAACTGTTTAATGTTTGGTCACTCGATAAAAACGCCAACTCAGTGCTTAAAGCCTGTAACTTTTCATTTGGGACACCTTCAATTCTTAGAACATTTTTTACAGTTTCTAAGACACGACTTATTATTGTTGTTGGCTGATAAGTTTTATAGTGATCAGGAAAATCGTTTATATAATTTTCAGAGTTTTCATCTACTTTATGCAAACAAATCATTAAAGCTGATAATAATACTGGACGTTTTTGAGAATCTACACTTCTAAGTAAATTATTGATTTTTTTACTTGAACTACTAACAGTTGCGACAGCTTCCTCCTCATCTAAGGAATTAAATAAAGCCAAAAATTGTTCTTCGGTCATAAAACTTGTAACTTGATTGAGAGAAACAATTTTTTCTCGTTTTGTGTCAATAGTATAACAATTAAATTTATGTTGATACTCTAACGACAAGTCGCCACTAACCGCAATACCAAGTATTTTCCAATCATTAAAATAATTTTTAAGAGTATTTTTTAAGTTCTTGTTAAAAAATCGACTTAAGTACCACCTAATCCCACTTACAGCACCTTTCTCTTTATCAGGATTTTCATGGTCTTTTATCGATGATTTTTCTTCAACTAATACAAAAAACTTATTATAAGTATTAACGAATATTCTGTCAGGATAACCTATTTTTCCATTTTCTTTTTTTGAAGCAGTATTCAATACTTGCTTAATTTCATCTGTCAGTTTATCTTCAGTCTGACTGTCGTCCCAATCAGCAACATTGTATCCTAATGATTGTAATTTTTGAGTTACGCTAGGAGTTATTTTTTTATCTTTTCTTGCCATAATTACAATTCTAATTTGCCTTGTTTGGCGTTTATATTCTTATAATAATTTGCTGAACTTTCTGCAACAATAAAAACATTGTCAGAACAATGATTTTTGTATGCTTCTTTTGCAAATTTGTCAGCAAAAAATAAATCACGAACTTTTTGTAAGTCTATTTCGAATACTTCTGCAAGTTTTTTTAGTTTGGATATGCTAAATTTCTGAGTGCCATTTTCAATTCGGCTTATTGCACTTGAATTAATACCGATTTTAGCTCCAAAGTCAGTTTGAGTCCAATCTCTTTTCTCTCTTTCAGTTTTTATAAAATGTCCAAAACTTGTTATTTTTCCGTAATTCACTTTTTTGATTTGATATATTTTTAGCAAATGTAATATTAATTTGCGAATTTATAGTCAAGTTTTTTATTTTTTTACAATGCTTGAATGTTGTTCTGGAGTCTTTGTACAATGAATGCCAACTTATATTTAAACACAACAAATATAGTACTTTTGGTTTTGTATAATGTAAATTATAACCATACTTATCGTGTTTATGAATCATTTTGAAATACAAATAAAAATTGTCAAACACAGAAAGAATTTAGTCCACATGTGCATGTCATAATATGATGACATAGTAATTTTAAAATTTAAAAAACTTGGAGCAAAGTATTCATCTACTTATAGAGCATGGTATTTACCCTACAATAAAGATAATGAGCTTAAACTAAAGCAAAATTTTAAATCCATTCACTTTGTTCCTACAGATAAACTCATTCAAAATAAATAAATTATGATACATTACAGCCATTATTTTTTTACAAGAGATATATCATTCACAGCAGTAATATCGCTATTTATTTTTGCTTTTCAATGTTTCAAAAATTAGCGAACAAAAGACAACGCACAGCAACTGTTTTACCTTTTTTGAATATGGGAGTCTCAATGCTGCGTTAGGGATCGCAGCGGCATCCTTTTTTGTCTTGAAAGGCAAAAAAGATAGAGCGGATAGCCCGACCGCTAGGGAACGCCCTAAAAATTGTGTAGGAATTTGCCTTGACATGGTTTCTAAAAAAATATGTGAAGTCGTTTTATTTGTTAACTTTAGGGCTATATTGTACTCTTTAACCACAAATACAAAAAATCGATGAAAAAATTAAAGACAGGACACTATCTCCTAGGCGCGTTTATCCTCCTTGTAGGGCTTTTAATTGTGATGAATGTGTTGAACGATAAAAAGCAGGAATATATGGAACAACACGGTGTGGAAGCTCTGGCAACGATTACTGACATTGATGTAAACAACTACAAAGCAAATGAGCTGGAGGGTAGATATGTAGAAAATTATATCTTTACTTTTCAGTTTTCTGATCGGAAAGGCAACGTGATCACTACTGTAAAGACCATTGAAAAAAAGGATTTTAAATCCTATTTTGATCGAACGCTTTATGTGAATGATCAAATTTCTATTCTTTATGATATAGATGATCCTAAGGATGTTATTTTTAAAAAATTAACTCTTGTGGAATGATGGTAAAAAATGTAATCTTTTTCTTGTTTGCTGCTTTGATCGTTTCGTGTAATTCTCTTGACAAGCGACCCTTGGTTGGTGAGACTGATTACCAAAGGCAGCAAAATGCACAATTTAAAGATGCTTCTAAATCTCCTCTTAAAAAAAAGGATCTGAAGGGCTTTAAGGGACTAGACTTTTTTCCTGTTGATTCCAGTTTTATTGTTACTGCAAAACTCACCAGAACTCCAGATTCGCCGTTTTTTAAACTGCCAAGAACGGGAGGAGACAAAGCAGATTACAGGCAATATGGACTTTTGACCTTTACATTAAAAGGCAAAGAGTTTCTGCTCTCTTTATACCAAAATCTAGAGGAGATGAATGATCCAAAATTTCAAGACTATCTTTTTCTTCCCTTTACAGACCATACTTGTGGTGAAACCTCATACGGTGGCGGCAGGTATATGAATCTTTTTGAAAGTCGGATACAGGAGGATGAGACCATCGTCCTAAATTTTAACAACACCTACAATCCCTATTGCGCTTATAATGATCGTTATACTTGTCCTATTGTTCCAAGGAAAAATCATATGGATATTGCCATTACAGCAGGGATTAAAAACTTTAAAAAGTAGGGATTTTGTTGTCTGTATTTCTTAAAATACTCTCCTCATCTTGTTATTAGGTTACAGGGCTCTTGAGAGGTAAATCCCCAAAAAAACAGCCAGAAAAGCAGTAACAAAACTAGCGACTGTGTAGAGTGCAAAGGTCATTAAATCTCCTTGCTTTAGGAAGATATGATTTTCGTAGGCAAAAGTGGAAAATGTTGTGAAGCCCCCACAAAAACCGGTTGCCAGCAATAGAGTCTGACTTTGGGTGAGTGTCTCATTCTTTGCGGCTAATCCTAAGATGATTCCTATAAAAAAGCTTCCCATCACATTTGCAGCGAACGTACCATAGGGAAATCCTGATTCTGGGTTATTCCAGAGTTTTCCCAGAAGAAATCGAGCTGCGCTCCCAAATCCTCCGCCAAAAAAAACAAGCAATACTTGTTTCATTTTTACAATTTTACATCATCAAAATCTCTCCAATTCCACTTTCCAGTGACCGTTCCTTTGTTCAAAGTCATGATTCCTGGATTGGAACGAATCATAGTTTTTAAGGTGGTTGGATCTCCAAAAAGAAAGTCGAATGGTAGATCGTATTCATTTTGTATCAAGATAAGAGCATCTGGAAAAGAAGAGGTAACACCATATACTTGATATCCTTTTTGAATGGCCTTGTCTGCCACTTTTTTTATGGCTTTAAATCCTTCCTTGTCTGCTTTCTCAATTTCGTAAACTACAATAAGCACGACCTTATCTTCCGCTAAGATGTCGTCTGTTAGGTCACTCTGACTGTCTTCTAATACAAAATTCTGAATTGGGGGTAATGCTTCTAAATCGTCTTCGGGGAATTCCATTCCCTCGGGAATATTCTTTCCAATGGCATACGCTCTGAAGTCAATTATAGGCAAATGATTGATTACATGATATGTCATGTAAGAGAAACCCAACAGGCAGCTAAATGTTAGTACAGCAGTCATCTTCTTGGGTAAGATGTGTTTGATATCTCGAACACCTATCAACAGCAATAGTACAAAGCCGATTAAGATCACATTCTTCCAGAATGTTTCCCAAGGCGTGAGTTTAACGGCATCACCAAAACATCCACAGTCTGTTACTTTGTTATAATACGCAGAATACCATGTTAGAAAGAGGAAAAACAACGACAACAAAAACAGGCTCCAAACTGTAAATTTGGATTTATATCCAAGGAGCAGCATAACTCCTAACATGATTTCTGTAAGAATTAAAAGGATGGAAAATTGTAATGCATAGGGCACTAAAAATTCCATATCTAAAACGTATTCGCTGAAATATTCTTCGAATTTATAATGCGATCCAATGGGATCTACCAATTTTACAAATCCAGAAAATACAAACATGATCCCAACAAAAATTCTGGATATGTGTACAAGTAATTTCATTATTTTCTCTTTTTAAAAAGTATGATAATATCTGTAAGAACTCATCAATTCATATGTATCAAAGCAAAAACAGCATAGTTAATCATGTCTTGGTAATTGGCATCTATTCCCTCAGAAACTAGTGTTTTTCCTTTATTGTCTTCAATTTGCTTTACTCTCAGGAGTTTTTGAAGAATGAGGTCGGTAAGAGAACTCACACGCATATCTCTCCAGGCTTCGCCGTAATCATGATTTTTATTTTCCATAAGCGTTTTGCTAATACCAATGTGCTTATTATACAAATTTGTTGCTTCTTCTTCGCTAAGGTCTGGAGTTTCTACAACACCTAGCTCCAACTGAATAAGTGCCATAATACTGTAGTTGATAATTCCTATAAATTCTGATTGCTCTCCCTCGGCAACTTTTCTAACTGTATTTTCCTGTAATTGCCTGATGCGTTGTGCTTTGATAAAAATTTGATCAGTAAGTGATGGCAACCTCAGTATTCTCCAAGCAGCACCGTAATCGCACATTTTTTTGAGGAATAAACTTCTGCATTTTGCAATAACTGCATCGTAATCTTGGGACGTATTAGGCATAAAATATTCGATTTGGGTAATGTGCTACTGCGTAAAAATAGTAAATACTCCCCTGTTTTTGTACCGATAATTTATATTATTTTTACAAGATATTGTGTCAGGTTTAAATAGATGTTTGCTGTTTAATCTTTTAATCATTTTCTTTTGTTGAGGTGAACTAATCCCTCTACAGGAGGCTCACAGTACTTTTTTATGAGAAAAATCGCTGTTTTTTGTGGTTCCAGTGTGGGGTTTGATCCCATTTATAAACAAGCAGCCATCCAATTAGGAAATGCCTTTGTAAAACGAGATATAACCTTGGTTTACGGTGGTGGTAAAATAGGACTGATGGGTGTTTTGGCTGAGACCATTCTCAACCAAGGCGGAAAGGTCATTGGGGTGATTCCAGAGCTTTTAAAAAAAAAGGAAGTTGTAGATTGTAATGTGACGGAACTGATCGTCACCCAAACCATGAGTGAGCGCAAAGTAGTGATGAGCAAATTGAGTGATGGATATATCAGTTTACCAGGAGGATTTGGGACTTTAGACGAACTCTTTGAAGGAATTACGATGAGTCAGTTACATATAGAAGAAAAGCCAAACGCACTCCTGAACACCAACGGATACTACGACCATCTGCTGAGTCAGATTGAACGCATGATTGACGACGGATTTGTAAAATCGAGTAATAAGGAACTGCTTATTGTGAGTCGGACTGTAGAAGATTTAATCGATAAAATGCTTGCCTACACCCCACAAAAAAAATTACCTGTAACATCTAAAATTGTCATCCATGACGATTAATTGCAAAGGAACATTGGTCGATTTTTCTTCCCCCAAGGTCATGGGTATTTTAAATATTACGCCTGATTCTTTTTTTGATGGAGGAAAATATCAACATAAAAAAGCAATCCTCACTCAAACGGAGAAGATGCTTAAGGAAGGCGCTACTTTTATTGATGTAGGGGCCTACTCATCTAGGCCTGGTGCAGATCACGTTTCAGAGGAAGAAGAACTGCGTAGGATTCTTCCCGCAGTTGCTCTGCTTCTTAGAGAATTTCCAGACATATACTTATCTATCGATACATTTAGAAGTCGTGTCGCAAAAAAAACCATTGAAGCTGGTGCCGCAGTAATCAATGATATATCGGGAGGAAATATGGATGCCTTGATGTTCAAAACCATTGCTCAACTACAAGTTCCGTACATTCTAATGCACATGCAGGGAACACCTCAAACCATGCAAAACCACCCTCGTTATGAGCATATTACTACTGATCTCATTCAATTTTTTTCAGAAAAAATGGATGAACTTCGCCGATTGCAGATCAACGATGTGATCGTAGACGTAGGCTTTGGATTTGGAAAGACCATCCTCCATAATTTTCAACTACTCAAAGAACTTCATCACTTTCAAACATTCAATCTTCCCCTTTTAGCTGGAGTTTCAAGAAAGTCCATGCTTTATAAAACGTTAAATATTCATCCCAACGATGCTCTTAATGCCACAACCTCTGCCAATACCATCGCCTTACTTCACGGAGCAAATATCTTGCGAGTCCACGATGTTAAAGAAGCTGTAGAATGTATTAAGATTGTTGAGCAGCTAGCAAATGCTTAGAAAAGCCTTCTAAGCTAGTCCAGTCCTCATTTTTAAGAACTTCTCTTTTCAAGAAACTTGGCATTCTTTTTGTTTGAGCTTATCAAAATTAAAAAATAACAACAATGAGAAGAGAACTTCCCGAAATCAATGCAGGATCTATGGCCGATATTGCGTTCTTGCTGCTAATTTTCTTTCTAGTCACCACGATTATAGACACAGACAAAGGGATTTTTACAAAGCTTCCCAGAAAAGAAGCATTAAACGACCCCATTCCCTTTAAAGAGAAGAATATCCTAGATATCATTATCAATCCAAACAACGAATTGCTAGTGGAAAACGAGATCACAGACATGAGTAATCTCACAGAAATTGCCAGAAATTTCATAGACAATGGTGGAGGTACAGACAGTAACGGAAAGAAATGTACCTGGTGTAAAGGCGAGAAAGACCCCGCATCATCAGCTCACCATACAAAAGCACTCATTGCTATAGCCGCTAGTAGAAACGCAGAATACGGAACCTATATCAACGTTTTAGATTGCGTTCACAACGCCTATGCAAAATTGAGGGATGAATACGCTTTAAATGCCTACGGTATCTCTTACAAAGAAATGGTAGATCAAGGGAAGAAACATACAGATCGCAAAGAATTCTTAAGAGCACAAATTAAAGAAGTAAGAACCAAGTATCCCCTGTTGGTGACAGATACAGAAATACAAAATTGAATCCCTTTTGGGAATCAAGGAATATACAGAAGCACAACAATATTTCTAAGCACCTCACCATTTTGTGACTTTTGAACTTCCCCTCTTTCCAACTTTATTAGTACATTTACTGAAACCTATCAATATCTATGTTAGATTTTATTGATTTCTCTTTCCTAGATGTGCTAGACGTTCTGCTGGTAGCCATCCTTATCTATAACATCTACAAACTTTTACGAGGTACCGTTGCCATCAATATTTTTATTGGTATTGCCCTCATTTTTATGATATGGCAAATGACCCAACTCTTAAAAATGGAGATGCTGAGTAATATCCTCGAATATTTGTTAGGAGGTGGAGCCATTGCACTTATTATTGTATTTCAGCAAGAAATACGAAAATTCCTACTGATGATCGGAACCACCAATGTGGCTTCTAGAAGAAATTTTTTAAAACAGATCAATTTTTTAAAATCTGAGATTCGATCAGAAACAGATACAGACATCATTCTCAAAGCCTGTAAAAAGCTCTCTACGACCAAAACAGGAGCTTTAATTGTGATGGAGCGAACCAATAGCCTCGATTTTTTAATCAATACCGGCGATGCTATGAATGCCCAAGTCAATATCGCCTTGCTAGAGAGCATCTTCTACAAAAACAGCCCTTTACATGATGGAGCCACCATTATTCGTGATAATTTTGTCATAGCAACACGCGTCATTCTCCCTGTTTCCGAAGACCCCAAGATTCCCTCTAGATTCGGACTTCGTCACAGGGCAGCGATCGGAGTATCAGAAAAAACAGATGCTATTTGCCTGCTAGTTTCCGAGGAAACAGGTGAAATCTCGTACATCAAAGACGGGAATTTTGAACTTTTTACAGACAACAAAGAGCTACAAGAAAAACTCAGAAACGACATTCAGTAACCCCGTTTCAGATAATCAACTACCTCGGAACAAACCCACGAAATATTCAAAGGAAACTATTTTAATCATTTAAAGATAAGTCTCGAGGAATTAACTCTTAGCTATCTGCCTGCGATTAAATTGTGCATAAAAATCCTATAGATGATTCTTTTTGGGCGTTCCCTTCGGGTCGGGCTATCCGCTATATCTTTTTTGCCTTCACAGGACAAAAAAGGATGCCGCTACTATCCCTTACGCAACTCAAGTACGATCTCTGATGTTAAATTACACACAAGGAAAGTTATGGGTTTTTGGAGTAGATAAGAAAAACACATTGTAAAGCAAGCCTTATAGCAATAATCTCAATGTTATTTACGAAGCCAAATCCAGACT
>JABSPP010000229.1 GCA_013214275.1 Flavobacteriaceae bacterium | reverse complement strand
GGTATTCATTTTCGACTGGAATTCAACATTCAAAATGCCATCACCCAAGTCCTCTACAACAACCCCCGAATTTTTAAATACTGCTTTCGACTCTCGTATGTTGTCTAAGATGATAAAAGCGTCCTGACCGGGCTTTTTGGTAGGTGTTTTTGTAGGAATATCATAATAATAAGTTGCACCGTCCTTAACAGAGTAGAATGAGTTTATTCCCGATTCCAGCATCTCCAATACCCAAGGAGCTGGCTCTTTTCCTTCAGCTTTCATCAGTTCAATTCCTTTAGAGACTCCAATTGCATCCCAGATTTCAAAAGGGCCATTTTCCCATCCAAATCCAGCTTTAAGAGCATCGTCTATACGGTAAAGCTCGTCGGATATTTCAGGAATTCGGTGCTGTACATAAGCAAACACAGCAGCAAAACTCTTTCTGTAGAATTCTCCTGCCTTGTCTTTCCCGCCAATCAGTATAGGAAAACGCTCAATTACATGATCAACTGTTTTTGTCAAGTCAAGGGTGGCAAATTTTGCACGTTGTTTAGGTCTGTATGTAAGGGTGTTTAAGTCCAGAGAGAGAATCTCCTTTTTACCTCCTTCACCTATAACTCTTTTGTAAAAACCCTGCTTGGTTTTACTTCCCAACCAGTTGTTTTCCATCATGGTATTCACAAAATCGGGAATTTCAAAAATGGCGCTCATCTCATCGTCGGGACAGTTGTTTTTTACTCCGTTTGCCGTATGTACTAGCGTGTCTAAGCCAACAACATCAATGGTTCTAAAAGTTGCAGATTTAGGGCGGCCAATCACAGGCCCCGTCAATTTATCAACTTCCTCAATGGTCAATCCCATCTCTTTTACAATATGAAACAAGCTGGCAATTCCAAAAACGCCTATTCTATTACCAATAAAAGCCGGAGTGTCTTTTGCCAGTACAGAAGTCTTTCCCAAAAATCGTTCCCCATACTGCATTAAAAAGTCTGTTACTTCTGGTCGACACTTAGGTCCGGGAACCACCTCAAACAATTTTAAATATCTTGGTGGATTAAAAAAGTGAGTGACAGCAAAGTGCTGCTGAAAATCCTCGCTTCTCCCTTCATTCATAAATTTAATAGGAATCCCCGAAGTGTTAGAAGTCACCAAAGTTCCTGGTGATCTGTACTTCTCTACCTGTTCAAACACCTGTTTTTTAATATCCAGACGTTCTACTACTACCTCCATCACCCAATCTACATCTTTTATCTTATGCAGATCGTCTTCAATAGTTCCTATGTGAATGCGATCTACAAACTTTTTTGAATAGATAGGAGAGGGCTTCGATGCCAACGAACTAGCTAGGGCATCACGAACCAACCGACGTCTTACTGACTGATTTTCTAAAGTCAGACCCTTTGCCTTTTCTTTATCGTTTAACGCCCTAGGAACAATGTCCAACAAAAGGACATCCACACCAATATTGGCAAAATGGCAAGCAATTCCACTTCCCATAATTCCAGAACCAATAATGGCTACTTTCTTAATTCTTCTAGTCATTTGTATGATTTGATTGATACGTCCGATACAATACCCACCTCATCATTGGTGTAGATCATTTTATCGGCAATAAGTTTGTTAATGGTTGAGGTAACTTTAAAAAAAGCCTCCAATTCCTGTTCAGTAACGTGTTCTCTCACCGCATTGTTAAAGATAATCACTGATGCCTTAGAGAGCTCTCGCATTTCTTTTCCATAGTCCGTCAACTTTATAATCACGCTTCTGCCATCACTGGGATTTCGCTCACGAACAATAGCACCTTTCTCCTCCATCGTTCTTAAAATTCTAGACAAGCTCGTAGGTTCCATACCCATAGAAGGCCCAAGAGAGGTAGAAGGTGTTCCATTTTCATAGTCAATATTAAGCAATACAAAAGCTGTTGCCATGGTGCTGTCATACTGATTCGCACGCTCGTTATACAGTTTAGACACAGCCGTCCAAGTAGCCCTTAATTGGTGGTCAATTGATTTGTTTTTGTCCATTCTGCCAAATATAGAAAAAATTACTATGCACGCATAGTAAATTAAGAAAAAATGATGCATGCATAGTATTTTTAAAGTCGTGTACGTATTTTTTAGTAGCAGTATTTGTTGTTTTTGAAGAAGTATTTTTAGGGCGTTCCCTAACGGTCGGGCTGTCCGCTGTATCTTTTTTGCCTGTTCAGGACAAAAAAGGATGCCGCTGCCATCCCTAACGCAAGCTTTAAAAAACATTTGCTGTGTTATGAGCGAGCAGACCTCTAAAAGAAGTTATAGCAATAGATTGCATCTATCAGGGTGTTAGTCAAAAGCTTAAAAAAGATCAATCTAAACTAAAAAAAGGCTATAATTGAGAAATTCTCTCATAAATTTTGATTTTTTTTGTATTTTAGCACAAAAACAAAGACGATGTTATTAGAATTTAGAGTTAAAAATTTCCTTTCTATCAAAGATGAAGTGTGTCTTGATTTAAAAGCAACAAACATTACTGATTTCGGAGATACCAACTTGATTCATACAGAAAGACACAATATTTTAAAAGGAGCTGTAATTTATGGCGCTAATTCAAGTGGGAAAAGCAATTTAATCAAAGCAATGTCTACCATGAGTAGAATTGTTTTTCAATCTTTTGAAAAATCTTCTACTTCAGAATTAAATATTGAACCATTTTTATTGGACACTGTTTCCGAAACTGAACCTTCATTCTTTGAAGTTACTTTTTTATTAAACAATATTAAATATCGTTACGGTTTCGAATTAACCAACTCAAAAATAAAGGCAGAATGGTTGATGGAAGCAAAAAAAATAGCTGAAAAATATTTATTTGTAAGAGAAGATGATGGAATTGATGTTAACCCTCAATATAAGGAAGCAAAAGATCTAGAAGAAAAGACTAGAGGCAATGCTCTATTTCTATCAGTTATAGACCAATTCAATGGCAAGTTAGCCAGCCAAATTATGAAATGGTTTAATAATTTTATTACAATTTCAGGCTTAAAACACGAAAGATATAAATCAGTAACCTTTGAAATGCTAGAAAAAGAAGAAAGTAAACACTTACTCCAATCTTTTTATAACGATTTAGATCTTGGATTTAACAATGTTGCAATTAAGAAAAAAGATTTTAATTCAACTGACATTCCTGATGATATGCCTGAACATATTGTTAAGCAATTGATATCGGATTTAGAAGGAAAAAAAATTGTTAATGTAAAAACTACACACAAAAAAAGAAACCCATTAAACAACAGTCTTACTGATGTTGAGTTTGATATGCGTAGTCAAGAATCATCAGGGACAAATAAAGTTTTTAATATTTCAGGTCCAATTTTTGATGCTCTTACAGACGGTGGA
>JABSPP010000228.1 GCA_013214275.1 Flavobacteriaceae bacterium | reverse complement strand
GATGGAAAGATAAACACTTAACTTTGGTTTAGATAGTACAAACATAAGGGCTAACGCTGCGTTGGATTTACCTTAGGGTGCCGTGGGAAATTCGAGGCTTGTTATAGTAAACTTAGCGTTATCTACTGGTTGTTCAGCATTACAGGCATTACCAACATGGTAATTTGTTCACCTTCTACAGTTTTATCAACAGGAGTTAAAATTCCAGCTCTGTTAGGCAGTGACATTTCAATCAAGATAGTATTAGAGTCTAAATTACTTAACATCTCACTCAAAAAACGTGAGTTGAACCCAATTTGCATATCGTCACCTTGGTAATCACAGCTTAATCGCTCATCTGCTTTATTATAGAAATCCACATCTTCTGCTGAGATATTCAATTCGGTGCCAGCCATTTTCAAACGAATTTGATGGGTGGTTTTATTGGAGAAAATAGAAGCACGACGGACAGCACTTAAAAAAGAAGCCCTATCTACCATTAATTTGTTGGGATTTTCTTTTGGAATTACTGCTTCATAATTAGGGTATTTCCCATCAACGAGACGACATAATAACACAAAATTATCAAAAGTGAATTTTGCATTAGTGTCGTTAAATTCGATTGTTACTTCCTCATCTCCATCATCGAGCACTCCCTTTAGAATGTTTAAAGGTTTTTTAGGCATGATAAATTCGGCAGTTTTATCTGCGGTGACATCGGTGCGGGTATATTTTACTAGTTTGTGAGCATCTGTGGCAACAAAAGTGAGGCTTTCAGAACTGAACTGAAAAAACACACCACTCATTACTGGTCGCAAGTCGTCATTTCCTGTAGCAAAAATTGTTTTGGCAATGGCAGCAGACAGAACATGAGATGGAATCACTGTTGTACTGGGCGAAGGCAGTGATACTGCTTTGGGAAACTCATCACCTGAAAAATAAGCCATATCATACTTTCCTTGATCTGAACTAATCTCGATCATATTCTCGCCTTCGGTTTTAAATGTTAAAGGCTGATTAGGGAAGGTTTTAAGCGTATCTAGCAAAAGTCGGGCTGATACCGCAATAGAATCAGCACTATCCGATTCTACTTGGACCACAGAACTCATCGTGGTTTCTAAATCGGACGCTGTTATTTTCAACTGATTTTCTGATAATTCAAACAGGAAATTATCTAAAATAGGGAGGGTGTTATTGCTGTTAATAACGCCACCTAAAACTTGTAGTTGCTTTAATAACTGAGAACTAGATACGATAAATTTCATCTGTTGATTTTATAGGCTATATTTGATGTACAAATATATTCCAAATTAGGGATTTTAAAAATATTGTTATCAACATTTTTGTGGTTTTGTTAATAGCTTTTGCTGGTTGTTTCCTAAATAAAATCATTGGGTTTAGAGTAATGATCCGCATTTATAATACTGCCTTGTCATTTTAGTAAAAAAGTGTGTTTGATGCTGCGTTAGGGATAGCAGCGGCATCCTTTTTTGCTATAAAAAGCAAAAAAGATATAGCGGATAGCCCGACCCGTAGGGAACGCCCTAAATAGAAAAGTAGGGTTGAGATACATTATAAAGCATTACTTTTGTTTGGAATCCATGTTGATATTCATGAAACTCTTGCTAATGGATTCATCTAATAAAAGTAAATACCTTATCAAGAGTACGTGTTTTTAAATCAAATAGTCCATTTAAATTTTACCATGTGAGAAAAAGTCCATTATTCCTATTGTTACTGTTACTAGTTACCACAGTTGGTGCTCAAAAACCTCATAAATTAAATTCACATCAGATTTATGAGAGAATTCAGAAGCTAAATTTTTTGGGAACAGCACTCTATATAGCGGCTCATCCCGATGATGAAAATACCCGACTCATTGCTTATTTATCGAATCATGTAAAAGCGAGAACTGCTTATCTATCGCTTACTCGTGGGGATGGTGGGCAGAACTTAATTGGACCTGAAATTCGTGAATTATTGGGAGTTATTCGGACACAAGAACTTCTCGCGGCGCGAAGAATAGATGGTGGCGAACAGCGTTTTTCTAGAGCCAATGATTTTGGCTATTCTAAGCATCCAAAAGAAACCCTAGAAATTTGGGATAGAGAAAGCGTTTTGGCAGATGTGGTTTGGGCAATTAGAACTTTTAAACCCGACGTGGTGATTAACCGTTTTAATCACAGAACTCCGGGGACTACTCATGGTCATCATACTGCTTCTGCGATGTTAAGCGTTGAGGCTTTTGATCTTGCTAACAAGGAAAATATATGTTCAGATCAGTTAGCATTGACAGAGGTTTGGCAACCTAAGCGACTGTTTTTTAATACTTCTTGGTGGTTTTATGGGAGTCAAGAGCGATTTGAAAAAGCGACGAAAGACAATTCCAAATTCATGTCTGTAGATGTAGGTGTTTACTATCCATTAAAAGGATTGTCTAACAATGAGATCGCTAGTATGGCGAGCAGTCAGCATTTATGCCAAGGCTTTGGTCGGTTAACCACTCGCGGCAGTCAGCCAGAGTACTTGGAGTTTTTAAAAGGTGACGCCCCTAAAGACAAGCACGACCTTTTTGCAGGAATTAATACAACTTGGAATCGGTTGAAGGATGGTGGAGAGATTGGCGATATTTTATACAACATAGAAGACCATTTCGATTTTACAAATCCAGCAAAACACGTCCCAGACTTATTAAAAGCGTATAAAAAGATTCAGATGTTGGACGATGCCTACTGGAGATCGGTAAAACTGAAAGAGATTACAGAAATTATTGAGGCATCTTTAGGGTTGTATCTAGAGGTATCTGCGAGCAGTTCTTCGGCAGTGCCTAACTCAGAAATTGAGCTCAATGTAGAGGTGCTGAACAGATCAACAGTGACCACCTTTCTGGAGGAATATCGCATTGTAGGAAATCCCGTTACTGATATTGAGTTGGTTGAAATTCCGCTTGAGAATAACAAAAAAGTACAATTGAAGAAGAACTATCAAATTGCCAACGTACCTTATTCGGATCCCTATTGGTTGAGGGATCAATGGTCTCTTGGGATGTACAAGGTAGATGATCAGAAGCTCATTGGAAAGCCAGAAACACCTCGAAGATTACAGGTTGAATTTGTGCTAAACATTAATGAATATGACATTACCATCACGAAAGATGTTATCCGAAGATATTCGCAACGCGATAAGGGAGAGTTGTATGATCCTTTCGAAGTCTTACCGAGAGCTACCACCAGAATAAAAGAAAAGGTCCTGTTATTTCCCGATAACACACCCAAAACAGTTGCTGTTGCTGTTAGGGCTGGTGCTAAGTTTATTTCTATCGTTGGTTTTGTAATGATTGGTCTCTTAGTAGGATTCTCCTTACTGTCAATGTTAATGGA
>JABSPP010000227.1 GCA_013214275.1 Flavobacteriaceae bacterium | reverse complement strand
CCGCTCAAATAAAAAATATCCCGATGTTGCTCAAATGGCATGGTGCTATCAGCGCTAATGGGATAAATATCATTAGAATTAAAAACAGCCAAACTTTTAGGCTTCATTTGCGCTGCAAAATGAGCTCTGTTTTTGATAAAAAGTTGTGAATTAATAGGCTGATACTTCATGTTTGTCTAAGTTTTGATACACAAATTTAGCCAAAAAAATAAGGATTTATTCATCCTGATAAAGCTTTTGCTTCACTCCTCTTTTACTCATTGTATTTTTTGGGCGTTCCCTTTCAGGTCGCGCTATCCGCTATATCTTTTTTGCCTTGTAAGGACAAAAAAGGATGCCGCTACTAACTAACGCAACGCTCAAAACAGCATCACGATTAACGAACAAACAACGTCGATTCTTTATGACCTTATTGTAAACCAACAATGAGAGATGAATAAAAACTCCAATGACCATTGAGCATCATTGGAGTTTTTTGTCTTGCTTTATCCCACCTCAAAATAATATCTCACCCAAAAGTTTCGTAATTTTATTGAGTGTTTCAAGAAACTCAATATCGAAAAATTATCCACGTAGATATGGATGCCTTCTATGCTTCCGTAGAACAGTTAGACCATCCCCAGCTCAGAGGAAAACCCCTAGCTGTTGGTGGAAGCGAAAAGCGAGGAGTAGTCGCTGCGGCAAGTTATGAAGCCAGAAAATACGGAGTTAAATCAGCCATGAATGGAGTATTAGCCAAACAAAAATGTCCGCACATTACCTTTGTCCGCCCTCGATTTAACCGTTACAAAGAAATCTCTGCAAAAATTAGAGAAATCTTTTTTCACTATACAGATCTAGTAGAGCCACTCTCTCTAGACGAGGCCTACTTAGACGTTACCCATAACAAAAGAGGAAACCCATCTGCAAGTATGGTTGCACAAGAAATCCGAGATCGAATATGGGAAGAGTTAAAATTAAGAGCTTCCGCAGGAATTTCTATAAATAAATTCTTGGCAAAAGTAGCATCAGACATTAACAAGCCCAACGGACAAAAAACCATTCCACCAGAAGATGTGATTCCTTTCTTAGAAAACCTTGATGTAAATAAGTTTTATGGAGTAGGGAAAGTAACTGCTGCCAAGATGCACAACCTTGGAATTTTTACAGGACGTGATTTGAAGGTCAAATCACTAGAAGAACTCACCAAATTCTTTGGAAAATCAGGAAAATTCTATTACAATATCGTCAGAGGAGTTCATCACAGCCCAGTAAAACCCAATAGAATTAGAAAATCCATAGCAGCAGAAAGAACATTTTCAGAAAACATTTCCTCAGAAGTATTTATGTTGGACAAACTCAACAACGTTGCTGAAGAATTAGAACAAAGAATGCTACGATCCCAAACCAAAGGAAAAACCATCACACTAAAAATAAAATACAGCGATTTTACCCAACAAACACGTAGTAAAACCATTGCAACATATATTCAAAAAAAACCTGAATTTATGCCAATCATCAGAGAATTACTCTACCAAGAAAAGCTAAAAAATTCAGTACGTTTGCTAGGAATCTCCTTTGGAAATTTAGATACCCACAAAAAAGAACCTGTTTGGGTACAACTAAAATTTGAGTTCTAATGACCAAAATAAAAAGAGCAACACCAGATAATCCAGACTTCGCACAGCTTGTTAAAGAGTTAGACGCATATTTAAAAGGAACTGACGGTGCCGAACACGACTTTTATCACCAGTTTAACGGAATCACATCACTCCAATATGTGGTGGTAGCATATGTAAATGATCAAGCGGTGGGTTGTGGAGCTCTTAAAGAGTTTAACACAGATACCCTAGAAATCAAGCGCATGTATCTTAAGTTAGCAAACCGCAGATCGGGCATTGCAACAGAAATCCTTAACGCTTTAGAAGTTTGGGCAAAAGAACTTGGGTACCAGAAAACAGTGTTAGAAACAGGAACTCGTCAAGTAGAAGCCTTAAAATTCTATCACAAATCAGGATATCACAGAATTCCCAATTACGCACCATATGCTCATATGGAGAATAGCAACTGTTTTGAAAAAAATTTATAAAAATGAAAGAACTAGAAGAAACCAACCAATATCAGATACTAGATCATCAGTATAGAAAGAAAAGACTCACGAGATGGGCCATAAGAACATTCTTGGCTGCCATTATATATGTTATCTTTTGGCAAAACCCCTGGATTCGTTGGTCTCTTTGGATTTATGCTCCTATGAACCTTCTTGGTCTTATAATAATTTTTGTAGTCCCCTTTTTTTTAAAAAAGAAACAGGAGAAAATAAAAAAGAAATGGGATGAATTATAGCTACTGGGAATATAAAGAATGGTTTGCACACAACGATTTTGTTATTGTCGGAAGCGGAATTGTTGGATTAAACTGTGCATTGCAATTAAAAACACGATTTCCAAAGTCTAGTGTCCTTATCCTAGAAAAAGGACTTCTGCCTCAGGGTGCAAGCACTAAAAATGCTGGTTTTGCGTGTTTTGGTAGCGTATCAGAATTACTTAGTGATTTAAAAACACACTCAGAAGAAGAAGTTTTTCATTTAGTGAAAAAACGTTGGGATGGACTACAACTTCTTAGGAGAACTCTAGGAGACAGCAACATTAACTACCAGCATTATTATGGCTACGAATTGTTTCAACAAGAAGCATCCTTTGAACAATGCACATCCCAAATACCCAATATCAATCAGTTATTGAGACTACTATTCAATGAAGATGTATTCAGAACTGTGCCGAACACATTTAGCTTTCAGAAGATCATCCCACGCTATATCGTCAACCAGTTCGAAGGTCAGATTCATACAGGTAAAATGATGGCTGTACTTCTTAGAAAAGCGCAAGGGTTAGGAATTAAAATATTGAATAGTGTAGAAGCAACATCATATTCAGAACAACAATCAGGAGTGGTCATTCAAACATCACAGGGAGCACTAAAAGCCAATTATGTGTTGTTCGCTACCAATGGGTTTTCTAGGCAACTCTTTCAAGAAAATGTCCAACCAACAAGAGCACAAGTTCTCATTACCAAACCCTTAAAAAAGTTGCATATCAAAGGAACATTCCACTTAGACGAAGGATATTATTACTTTAGAAATATCAACCACAGAATTTTATTAGGAGGAGGGAGAAACTTGGATTTTAAAACCGAAGAAACCAGCGTATTTGGACAGACAATATTGGTACAAGAAAAACTAGAGCAGCTGTTAAAAGAGATCATACTCCCGAATATACATTTTAAAATTGATCACCGATGGAGTGGTATTATGGGTGTAGGAAGTCAAAAGAAAGCCATCGTTAAGCCGCTGTCTAACCATGCGTTTTGCGGCATTCGTCTCGGAGGAATGGGCGTTGCAATAGGAGCTGCAATAGGGAAAGAAT
>JABSPP010000226.1 GCA_013214275.1 Flavobacteriaceae bacterium | reverse complement strand
TGCAGAATCTGAAATAGTCGTTTGGGAACGAACGAGATATAAACAGATGGCAAATAGCGCAACTGCCCCAATAAAAATTATCGTATTTACTTTTTTATTAGCGTACATCCCTAACATAAACGCGAGCATAATGATGGCCATGCCGGCTCCCATGTACAGAGCCATATAAGTGCGGGTTTCACTAAACCAAACGTGGAAAATTGCGTAAGTGTTTAAATACATCATGATGAACATGGCTATAGTCGAGGTGACTATCATTGCCAAAAATCTAGAATATTTCATATGTAATCCTTACGTTGTATATAAGCATAGTGTGAAAAATTGCCATGGGGTGGTGGGCAATCAGTTTATCTGTCAACTTGTTACAATTTTTATACCGATGGGAGAAATTAGGTGTATTTAGCGGCGGACCTTGCGTTTTTACAGTAATAACGAGCGTGTGCTTCCATTTACTCAACATTTCGATCGTGCCAGATAGAATTACAAAGTAGCTTAGAGTCAGTTTTTGGGGAGCCTCCTCAATCGTCTGTGTCGCTGTTAGCTGTCAGATATGAAACTTTAGTTCAGACAAGTTGCAGTCTTTCTTAAACAAGATTGAGGGATCGTTATTTCGGCCTAAAGCTTACGCGCCTCGATAGCCTTTACTGAACTACTACTTCGTACAGATTGTATCGATTTTCTTTTGGTTCTTATAACCTTGGTGTAGTAACTAATTCTAATATAGTTTAAACAGTTGATAGCTTATTTTATAATTTCATCATATCCGTTATAACGCTATTAAAAATCATTTAGGATCGAAGCGCTCTTTTGAATTTAATATGGATTTAATTAAATGATTAGTTTTTAAATATAATTTCGGTACTTGGACCAATCACAGCCTTCAATTTATAAAGTGTTAAATATGGTCATTCAAGTCCTCATCTTTATCTATAGGACGAACATCTGAAATAATGAAATTGCTTTTTGGTAAAGCCGGCAAATTCCCCATTCTTAGATCTAGGTCCTGTTCTGGTACGGTGTAGTCACATTCGGATACCAATATTTTTGTTGCAATTTTCATTTGTTCAATTGCTACCCATTCTCCAGGACAGCGGTGGTTTCGAAAATGATCTCCACCACCCTGTGGTATAAATACATAGTCATTGACTTTACAATCACGAAAGCGCTCCATATCAAAATTATTTGGATTCTCCCAGGTACGAGCATCGTGATTTGTTCCGAATAAGTCCAGAAACACTCGTCTACCCTTAGGGAATTTATATCCACGCCATTCGAAAGTTCTCTTTACTGTCGCTGCAGTGAATGGAAAAAAGGGGTATAAACGCCGAACTTCCTGCACAAAACACTCATAGTCTTTGTCTGATCCATTTACTAACCTGTGTTTGATGAGGGGATTTTGATGTAAAGCGTGAGCGCAATAAACTATATAGACTGCTACCGCTACAGTTGGCCGCAAAAGATTGTTTAATTCCACCGCAGCGATTTGTGATTCCAGCAAGCATCCATCTAAGTCTCTATGATTAGCCACTATATATGCAGCGCTGTTAGTAGAGGGCCTGAAGGTCCCTTCTCGAATGCTTTCGATAATGCTTATCAACCATGCTTCATTTCGTTTTCTTGCAATTCTTGCTTTCCAATGCTTAGGTCCTATATTACCTGCGTAGTTAAATAATGCTGTTAGTTCCTCACTACGTTGGCTTACTTCGGATTCCTTGAGAGGAACGCCTGCCCACATACATACTGATTGGGTTAACAGTTCACAAGACTGTTGATATAAATTTATCTTCTCTTTTGAAGACCAATCTTTAACTCGGCTTTTCCAGATATCGCAAGTGATCATGCTCAACTTTCCGATCTTGTCTGCCCTTAAAAAAGACATAAACATTTTTTTACGTTGAAAATGTTCTTCTTCATCAAGCCCTTGGACACCACCTTCACCAAAGAGAGTTTTCTTGATTCTTGAGGGCGCAACACCAGTACGAGAAAAATATTCAGTATTATAAAAAATTCTCGCCGCTTCTTCACCTCGCATACAGACAGTTTTCTGTAATAGCAATCGAGCTTGAAATACATCAGTATTAAGTTCATCGCAGTGCTTGGATATATAGCGATAAGGATCGCGAATTAGTGAAATTGTAGAATCTAAAATGCCAAGTTTTGGAAATCCAGTCATTGATGTTCCTATTTGAGATGTCTAGTATGTAGGCATTGTGTGATACTGATAATGCCGAAATGATTTCCTAAAAAAATTTGTATTACTTGTTGGTACTGAGCATTTTTTTAGCCACGCTCTCAATATCTCTTTCTGATTGTCCATTAACCTTTAACATGCCGTCTAAGTTTAATGTACCTCCCTGATTTTTATATCCCATGAAAGTTGTTTTTTCGGTGCCTAAATCGAGCCGCCGCAAGACTCCCGTGATAACTTCTTCTCCAGTATGTGAAACCACAATGCGCAAGGGAGCAGGTGCAATCATAAGATGAATCATAACTTTATCATGGCAATACTCTGCTTCTGTTTCGTCACGGGGAACTCGAAATCGTCCCGGTTCAAGTAAGGCTACGACCTCACATTTTACTGATTCCCTCTGCAATAATTTTGCGGCTTTAAGGCAGCTTTGTAATTGATAACCTCCAATAGCGATGAGCTGAATATCAGCATTCGGTTCCTTAATCGCAATAAATACGCCGTTATTCGCCGCCGTTGCTGCTTCATCGCCGGTTGTTACAATGGGAAGGGCCTTTTTTGAAGCAACCATCGCCGCTATCTTCCCTCTAGTCTTATATAAATTGATTAAAATCGCCTTAGATGTATTTGCATCAATAGGAAAATATACAGGCGAAATATCTGACATCTCGCAGAGCCAGTTTTCGGAAAACTTGGGATCCTGGTGGGATTGCTCGTTTTTGCCGTTTTCCCAAGTATGCGACGTTGCTATAACCGGTATGCTAATCCATTCGGCTGGTCGATTTGCTTTTTTTAAGTTTCTTGAAAAAATAACTTCTTGGCGCATCGCGCCAAGCATCTTCATAGCAAAAGCTTCGTAACTAACTACCAGTCCTACACCCTGCTTATTCGCCAATACAGCCGACACGACAGCCTCTTCATTTAATGCAGAAATAACACCGCCAGTTATCGACTCTGTCTCGTTGTTTTCTGGATTAGCCACTCGGTGTTTTAATGATGCTAATGTTTTAGTCATCTTGTTACTTTGCACTTCATCAGGATTGCCTAAACGAAAACGTACAGATTTATTGCAATGAATTAGATCTGAGAACCACTTATCAATCTCTCTCAGACAGGAAACTGATAGGCCTGATTCGATGTAATTATCGTCTGGAAAAATTAACTCTCTACGTTTCAGTAATCTCAATTCATGGTCTTTTTCTCGGACACGACCATTAATCGAATGATTATTAAGAGTTTT
>JABSPP010000225.1 GCA_013214275.1 Flavobacteriaceae bacterium | reverse complement strand
AATCGACAGCATAGCACAGGTAACGGGCATCGATTTTTATGAACAAACAGATGATAAATTGGAAGCAAGCTTCGAGCAAAACAAACACATTTCTGTTTTTATTGATGAATGACATTTCTAAGGCTAAAAAATACCATGATAACGCATAAAATTATTTGGAAGCAAGAAATGAACATCGGTAGCTAAGTCCTAGGTTGGCAAAAGGACTACGCAAGCCCCCATTGATGGCTTTTACGTATCCCAGAGCTCCTCGCAAGGAAAGTCCAGAAGAGAGTTGAGTTTGTATGCCAGCACTTGGTTTCACAATCAACCCTTCGCCTGTACTGATATTCCCTCCACCAGCACCGCCGATCAAGCCTTGAACAAAAAAGGTGACACGCCCATTCCATACTTTATGAGTCTGTATTCCCAAGCCCACGATTCCTTCTGCATAGGCACCAGCATTCCCAAAATTAGCAAAGGATGTTTGTCCTGCTAGGTAGTGATGCTTGCCTAAATAATAGTTAAATTGAACAGATAGTTGGTGGAGCTCTTCTGCGGGATCTACCATGCGATCTGCCTGAGCGTAAACATCATGCTTTACAACAACCTCAAATCCTTTAAAATGTACTTTCTGATTTCGTGGAAGATCTGCAACACCATTCATATTGGTATAGTATTTTAGTCCAATTCCGAATGTAGAACTCTCAAAAAAAGTATCAGGACTGATCAAAAAACCCTTATTGATCGATAAATAAACATTGCTCAGGAGGTACTGTTCTATAGAAATATCAGGATACATCAGGATGCCTCCTTTTGTTTCCACACCACCGCCACCTCCGGCTCCCATCCCAAATTTTGCTAGAATATTGGTGCGATTCCGATGAAAACCAAGGTGATAACCACCTCCCAGTAAAATATCCATATAACCCGCTCTAATACCATCGTAAGCACCATCAAATTTTGCAAACAGAAACCAATCATTGTTTAGATAGGCATTCATCTCAAAACCAGCTAAGCGAATGGTCTTTCCAACAAGTGATTCTCCATCACTATTTTGTGAATTTCCATGCGGGGACAGATGATTTAGATGCAGCATAAAAGACATCCGTCTCGAATTTTTCCCCCATTCAGAATGTTGAAGTTCTGAGGCTGAGAAGGTCGTTTCTGCGAAATCAATCGCGCTGTAATCAATCGTGAGAGGAATTTGGAGTCCTATATGTGCTTGGTGACTTTTGATATTTCCAGCATCAAAAAAGTTGATATAACTGTATCCTGCTGTCAGAGAAACGTGTTGGAATGTTTTTCCCAAGCTCAAATGAGGAAGGATAAAAGCACCGCCACCATCAGGAGCACCAGAACCACCTCCTCCACCAAAATGAATGCCTGTATCAAGAAAGAATGTATCATTCAAATAAGATCTAAAGCCAAGGTCAACGCCTAAAGTAAAGAATCCCCCGCGTCTACCTCGAACAGCGCCGTAGATACCGAGTCCAGCATAGAAATGAGTGAGGTCTAGGTTGTAATGAACACCCGTTAGTGCCATGTGAGGTTCATCTAAGCCTAGATCACTGGTAGGCATGTCAACAGATACATAATCCACGACAAAGAAGCCTTTATGGATTTGTTTCTTGGGAATCCTCTTCTCTTGCCCAAATGTCAAGCAATAAGTGAGCATACAAGACAGTAGAAGTAACCTATTCATTTATTGTTTTTTAATGGTGATGATTGTCGTTTTTGAGGAAGGTGTATTGCTTATTCTTGCGGTATTTTTAAGTGGTATTAAAACATTGGCCTCTGGAAAGTAGGTAGCAGTGCATTGTTTTGGAATATCGTAAGGGACTACGATAAAGCATTTTGCTACTCGCTGTTCTCCTTCAAAATGACTGATAAGATCCACAACATCCATTTGTTGTAACCCTTGCTGTTTCATGTCTTCACCATTCATAAAGATGACTCGACGCTCGTTGAGTACGCCTCTGTAACGATCGTCAAGTCCATAAATGGTTGTGTTATATTGGTCGTGAGATCGAATGGTCATCATCATGAATTCGTTGTCTTTTAACACCAAGTCAGAGATTTGATTGCATGTAAAGTTCGCCTTCCCTGTTGAGGTGGATGAGAAATCGTTTGCCCTAGCATTATTGGGAAGATAAAAGCCTCCTTTTTTCCGAACGCGTTGATTGTAATTGCCAAACCCAGGGATCACAGCTTCTATTGAATCACGAATACGATCGTAGTTTTCGACAAGTGCAGTCCAGTTGACTTTCGTCTTAGTGAGGGTCGCTTTTGCCAATCTGGCAATGATGGCAGGTTCGCTTAGCAAATGCTGAGATAAAGGTGTTAAATGACCAGAGGACTGGTGTACTACACCCATAGAATTTTCAACACTGATAAACTGTACTCCTGATTTTTGAATATCTCTTTCCGATCTTCCTAGGCAGGGAAGGATCAGAGCTTTTTTACCGTGAATCAAATGGCTGCGGTTGAGCTTTGTTGATACATGAACGGTTAAACTACAGTTTTTAAGTGCCTTGGCCGTGTACGTAGTATCTGGTGTTGCGGAAAGAAAATTACCACCCATCCCAAAAAAGATGGTTGCTTTTTTCTGATGCATGGCTTTGATCGCTTCTACAACATCATAGCCGTGCGCTCTAGGAGCTTTAAAGTCAAATACACGTTCTAAGCAATCTAAAAAAGCATCTTTGGGTTTTTCCCAAATCCCCATGGTGCGATCTCCTTGTACATTGGAATGTCCTCTAACTGGGCAAGTACCAGCTCCTTTTTTTCCAATACTCCCTTTAAGTAAGAGTAGGTTGACAAGCTCTCTGATATTGTCCACAGCATTTTTATGCTGAGTGAGTCCCATAGCCCAACAAATAATGATCTTTTTCTTTGGGGCTATCACATCAACAGCTTCTTTGATTTCATCGAATGTGAGTCCTGTTTGTGGTAATAAATCGGAGATCGCGTAGGTATCAATATCGCGAATCAAAGTTTCATAGCCTTGCGTTTTCTCTTTGATAAAGTTGAGATCAAAGATGGTTCCTGGGTTTTTTCGCTCTTTTTCGAGTAAAAGTTTGATGATGATTTTGAGGAGTGCCACATCACCGTTTATTTTAACCTGTAGAAATAGATCTGTGAGTTTCTGTCCCTTGCCTATCCATTTTAGTGGATGCTGCGGATCGTTGTATCGCATGAGTCCAACTTCTGGCAAGGGGTTAATGGTGATGATCTTACTGCCTTTTCTTTTGGCTTTTCCAAGAGCGGTTAGCATCCTAGGGTGATTGGTTCCTGGGTTCTGCCCAATGACGATAATCAGATCGCTATGATTAAAATCTTCTAGTGTGACTGATCCTTTTCCAATCCCTAGCGTTTCTGAGAGTGCAACACCGCTTGACTCATGGCACATATTGGAGCAGTCTGGCAGATTGTTGGTTCCAAACTGGCGTACAAATA
>JABSPP010000224.1 GCA_013214275.1 Flavobacteriaceae bacterium | reverse complement strand
GTTGGAATTAATGGTTTTGAAGGTCATAACCAGCTTTTTATCAACAACAAAGACAATACTTTTACAGAAAAGTCTGCAACATATGGACTGGACTTTGACACTTTTAGCTCCAATGAAGCCTTTTTTGATTATGATCTCGATGGAGACTTGGATATGTACCTGTTAAACCACGCTGTACACACTCCAAACTCCTTTGGTAAAGCTGAACTCCGTAAAAAACGCAATGATGAAACTGGAGATCGATTAATGAGAAACGATGGAAATAGTTTTACTGATGTGAGCGAAGAAGCAGGTATTTATGGGGGTGTAAATAGCTATGGCCTTGGTCTTACCATTGCAGATTTTAACAAAGATGGTTATCCCGATATCTATATAGGGAATGATTTTCATGAAGACGACTACTTTTACCTAAATCAAGGTGATGGAACGTTCAAAGAATCACTACGATCCTATTTTGGACACATAACACGTTTTTCAATGGGAAGTGATGCTGCTGATATCAACAACGACGGATGGCCAGATTTGATGAGCTTAGATATGCTTCCAGAGGATCAAAAGGTGATCAAATCAACAGAAGGTGATGACAATTTTCAAACACTAAAACTCAGAACAGAACGCTTTGGCTACTACTATCAGTTTACGCGTAATATGCTCTACATCAACCAGCAAAAAAAACCGTTTGTGGAAACAGCACTGCTCAGCGGAGTTGCTGCTACCGATTGGAGCTGGAGTGTCTTGATAGAGGACTACAACCAAGATGGAAATCAAGATATATTCATATCTAACGGAATTCCAAAGAGACCCAATGATTTGGATTTTATCAAGTTTGTATCCAGCAGTCAAATCAAAAATAAAATCAATCAGACCAAATTAGTAGATCAAGAGGCTTTTGGTCTAATGCCCTCGGGAAAAGTTCATAATTATCTTTTCGAAGGAAAACCACCATTAAAGTTTAAAGATCAATCAGGAAAATGGATCATTGAAGATACTTTGGTTTCAGGAGCTACTGCTTTTGGTGATTTTGATAATGATGGCGATTTAGACATTGTGATCAACAATATCAATCATCATGCGTCTGTTTTAGAAAATCAAACAGACGATCAAGCTAATTTTTTGAAAATCAAACTCTCCTATCAAAAAGAAAATCTTTTTGGAATTGGCACCAAAGTATATTCCTACCATAACAACGAGACATTACAATTCAAAGAACTATTTCCTTTTAGAGGATTTCAATCGAGTTCAGAACCTCTAATTCATTTCGGATACGGTTCCTCTACCGCAGTTGATTCTATTCGAGTAGTGTGGCCCAACGGAACTTCTCAAGTATTAAAGAATATTGCAACCAACCAATCATTAACCGTGGATTACAAGGAAAGCAATACTCAATATATATTTGATAATCAAGAACAAAAATCCATTTTTTACAATGTAACAGATAGCTTAAGTATTGATTATAAACACCTAGAGGATGCTTTTATCGATTTTAGAAGACAGCCACTTATACCGTATAAAGTTTCTGAATCTGGTCCTGCTGTTGCTGTGGGAGATTTAAATGCTGATGGGAAAGATGATCTCTTTTTTGGAAGTTCTAAGTATGCAACTTCAGAGATTTATCTTCAAACCAAAGAAGGATTTGAACTTCAAAAAAATAATTTCAAAAAAGATCATATTTTTGAGGATGTCTCAGCAGTGATCGCTGATTTCGACAACGATCAAAAGAACGACCTCTTTGTTGCAACTGGTGGGGCAGACTTCTCTAATGCCCGCCCTGAATTGTCGGATAGAATATTATATGGCAAAAGTATGTTTGAGGGTTCTTCAAGCATCAAAGAACTTTATGACAATGCTTCCATCACCATTGCCAACGATGTAGATAACGACGGGGATATTGACCTCTTTGTAGGGAATCATGTAGTTACCAATCGGTTTGGAGAAATACCTAACTCTTATATTCTATACAACGAAGGGGGGACTTTTTCCCGAAAAAATGCTCAACAACTAACATTAGGGATGGTCACAAACGCTATCTGGTCTGATTTCAATTCAGATGGCCTGCCTGATTTGATAGTGGTTGGTGAATGGATGTCACCAGTGTTCCTAAAAAATGATGGAAAATCCTTTATAGAAACAAACAGTCTCAATGAAAATCTACATGGACTTTGGCAAAGTATCATTGCTTTGGATGTAGACCAAGATGGAGACGAAGATTATCTACTAGGGAACTGGGGAACAAATACCAAATTCAATGCCAGTGAAGAACATCCTTTGAGAATGTATTACAAAGATTTTGATGCCAATGGTTCGTATGAAACTATTGTTTCTACTGAGTATAAAGGGACGTATTATCCTGTTGCCACTCTTGATGAACTGAGCTCTCAAATGCCATTTCTAAAGAAAAAATATCCTACTTACAAGAAATTTGCTGGTCAAGCTATTGAAGATATTTTCACAAAGAAGGCTCTCGATAAAAGCTCACTTCTTGAAGTACACACCTTAAAATCTGGGGTTCTCAAGAATGAAAGTGGAACATTTACTTTTGTTCCTTTTCCTGAAAAACTACAAGTAGCCCCAATTAAAGCATTTGTGAAGTTTGACTTTGATGGTGATGACAAAGAAGAGGTTTTAGCAGCAGGAAATTTCTTTGGGGTGGCACCTTACCATGGAAGATTTGATGCATTTTCTGGAGCGATCATCAAAAATACGCATGACATTGTAATGGCAAATCAGTTAGGATTAGATATTGATCTAAAATCAGTTCGACATCTTAACATCATCTATATAAATGGAGAACCATATTTACTTGTAACTTTTAATCATGAAAAACCTCAATTATATGAGATTCGCAATTAATCAATGGTTGTTTTTAAGAATACTGCTTATCATTTTTGTGTTTACTTCTTGTAAAGATAAAGAACCAATTGTTGTAAATGCAGCTACCTTTTATCAGAGTATCGACAAAATTACCGAGGTTATGGTACACGATATTTTCTCTCCACCAGTAGCAAGCAGAATATATGTATATCCGAACATTACTGCTTACGAGATCATTGCTCAAGGTGGAAGTTTTAACTCTTTAGACAATCAACTACCTGGATTTACGTCCATTCCAAAACCCAAAGATTCGACAGTAAATCTTCATCTGGCAGCTTTAATTGCTCACATCGAAATAGGAAAAGAATTGATTTTTTCAGAAGATAAGATTGTAACCTACAGGGATAGTCTTTTTGATCAGTGGGAAGCACAAAACTCAAAGGAATTTTATATATCAAAAGACTATGCGATGGAGGTTGTTGATCATATGAAATTATGGATTAGCAAGGACAATTATGCTCAAACTCGCACCATGTCCAAATTTACAGTCAATACAGAGAATCCTTCCAGATGGCAGCCTACTCCACCTGCATACATGGACGGGATAGAACCTCATTGGAACAAAATAAGAACCTTAGTACTAGATTCAGC
>JABSPP010000223.1 GCA_013214275.1 Flavobacteriaceae bacterium | reverse complement strand
TTTTTTATCATGCTAAATCCTCAGTAAAATCAATACTTAACAGATTGTTGAATCAAATTTTCGGGGGATGGCTAATTTAAGCTAACTATTGTGTATTTAGTAATTTATTGTTGTTGAGATATTGACAATTCCTCATCTAGTCTACCTGTATAGGTTTCATACTTATTCTATAATGTCTAAAATTTTAACTCCAATAGGATTAATTTTAGATCTATGGACATCAAAATCTATTTGGGTCTCTTTATAGACTTCTGCCATTCCTTTCGCTACTTTTTTAGCAGTTTCTTCCCCTTCACTCAGAGCAAAAATAGAGGGACCCGATCCAGAAATTCCACTTCCTAGAGCACCTTCCTGGAGGCAGCGTTCCTTTACCTTGTCGAAGGCTGGAATAAGAATTGATCGATAGGGTTCTATGATTTCGTCGTGGAGAGAGCGACTAATTAAGTTATAGTCTTGAGTGTATAAACCAGAAATGAGGCCTCCAAAATTTCCCATCTGTGTGACCAGTGATTTTAGGGGTACATATTCTTTTAATACCGAACGAGAATCGGCAGTTTTTACTTCGATTTGTGGATGGAGAACTGAAGCGTATAATGCTTCGGGTGCGGGAATCTTAACCACATGTAGTGGATCATAACTTGTTACCATAGTGCATCCTCCGTATAAAGCAGGTGCTACGTTGTCTGCATGTGCTGTTCCACTTGCAAGTGCTTCTCCTTGCATTGCTAATCCGACCAGTTCTAAGGTTGAAAAAGGGTCTCCCAAGAGTTTATTTACTGCAAACACAGCTCCAGCCGAACTGGCAGCACTACTCCCTATTCCACTTCCAGGTTTGATTTTTTTATATATTTCGATCTCAAATCCAACATCAGCATTCAACTGCTGTAGTAGAGCCAAAATAGCGACTCCTGCGACGTTTTTCTCTGCTTCCAAGGGTACATCTTGACCATCAATCTTGGCTATCTTTACTCCTTTGTTGTTTGATTTTCGAATGACCATTTCGTCACCAATAGTATCTAAACACAATCCTAGAATATCAAAGCCGCATGAAACATTCGCTATGGTAGCAGGTGCAAAAATTTTGAGTTCTTTCATCTTAAATAATTCCTGTTTTTTGTTCATCGTACTTCAAGAGGCTCGCTTTTAACGAATTCTGTATGGTTTGTATAATGATCACATCATCTGTTGTAAAAATCTTAAAATACTACACATTTCCTATTCTAATGACATCAGCAAAGATTCCAGAGGCAGTAACCTCAGCTCCTGCTCCCGCTCCTTTAATTATTAAAGGTTGCTCTGAATATCGATCAGTATAAAATAATACAATATTATCACTTCCTTCTAAATTATAAAATGGATGATCGACTGGAATTTGTTGTAAGCCAACAGTAGCTTTTCCTCGATCAAAGTCTGCCACATATTTGATTCGACAATTCTGGTTCTTAGCAGCCTTGAATATCTCTTGGAAATTGGACTCATACTTCTTTAACGAGAGATAAAAAGCTTCATTGGTTGTCGCATCTCTGCTTTCTTGAGGGAGAAAGGATTGGTTTTCGATGTCGTCTAAATTGAGTTTGTAACCGCTTTCTCTGGCTAAAATCAAAATTTTTCTGGCTACATCAACGCCACTTAAGTCAATTTTAGGATCAGGCTCAGTATAACCCTCGGCCTGTGCTTGCTTCACCACATCGTGGAAGCTTGTTGACTCGTTAAAGTGATTGAATATAAAGTTTAAACTCCCTGATAGTACAGCTTGAATTTTGAAAACTCGATCACCAGATGCTATTAAATTTTTTAATGTATCAATGATGGGTAATCCAGCTCCAACATTCGTCTCAAACAAAAACGGAGCATTGTATTTTCTAGAGATTTTCTTTAAATCAAGATAATTTTTCAACTCAGAGGCACAAGCTATTTTATTACAGGTGACTACTGCAATACTTGCTTGTAAATACAATACATACATCATCGATACGTTATCACTTGCAGTCATATCCACAAAAATGCTGTTCCTTAGGTTACTCTCTTTTACCTGTTGTAAAAATCCGTCTAAACTGGCTTTCTCTCCAATTTCCAGTGCTTCTTTCCATGAACTTAGTAAAATTCCACCTACATTAAAAACCATCGTCCTAGAATTAGAGATTCCTATAACACTGATATTCAATTTTAGATTTTTCTTTAAAAATTTCTTCTGTTTTTGTAATTGTGCTAAGAATCGTTCTCCTACATTCCCCACTCCGGTGATGAATAAATTTAGCTGTTTTATACGTTCTTCAAAAAAGCGTTCGTGCAGGGTATTGAGCGCCTTCTTAGCATCATTCTTGGAGATTACCGCTGAAATATTCTTTTCTGAAGCCCCTTGCGCAATGGCTCTAACGTTTACGTTGTTCTTTCCTAATGCACTAAACATCTTTCCACTTAGGCCTTGATGGCTCTTCATATTATCGCCTACTAATGCAATGATACTCAGATTTTTCTCTATTTCTACAGGTTTTACACGCTTCAGCTGGATTTCGTAGGCAAAGGTTTCATTGATGGCCTTTCTTGCCAGTTGAGTTTCGTCTTCGGTAACAGCAATACAGATTGACAGTTCGGATGATGCTTGAGTAATGAGAATGATATTTATCTGATGCAACGAAAGTGCTTCAAATAATCTTTTTGAGAATCCTGGAATTCCCACCATTCCAATTCCTTCTAAAGTGATTAAGGCTATCTTATCTATATGACTAATTCCTTTTGCAGCACTATTCTGTTCTGTCTCTTTGGTGATAAGGGTTCCTTTATCTTCAGGTTGAAAGGTATTTTTTATCAAGATCGGGATTTCTTTTTGCAGGATAGGCTGAATTGTAGGTGGATAAATTACCGATGCACCAAAATGGGAGAGTTCCATGGCTTCTTGGTAAGAGATATGCGATATCTCATAGGCTTGCTTTACTACTTTTGGATTTGCTGTAAACATCCCGCTTACATCAGTCCAAATTTGTAGCTCATCGGCCATTAATGCTGCTGCGTATATTGCAGCTGAATAATCTGAGCCTCCTCTTCCCAAAGTAGTCGTTTTTCCCTCTGTCGTTCGAGCTACAAATCCCGGGACAATGGTCACACGATGATGATGAGAAGAAAAAAACGTTTGAATTTTCTTATTTGTTGATTCAAAATCTACTAAAGCTCCTAGATAATTATTAGATGCAACTATCAAATCACGGCTATCTTTATACACTGCATCCATCTCTTTTACAGCTGCCACTGAAATAATAAAAGACGAGAGTAGCTCTCCAAAACTGGAAATTTTTGCCAGAGTTTTAGGGCTTAACTCCTGTAAGAGAAAACACCCTTCGTAGATCGTTCCCAGCTGCTTAAACAACTGCTTAACATAACTGATTTGCTCCCTCTGTTGTTGGACGGAAATCAGTTCTTGGATGGTTTTTATATGATGTTCCTCAAGAGATAAGAGCAGATCTTTGTACGCTTTATTTTTCT
>JABSPP010000222.1 GCA_013214275.1 Flavobacteriaceae bacterium | reverse complement strand
AATACAACATCTATCGAAACCTAGGTGATACGACAAATGATGTACCTGATTACTTTGTGTCTGCTATCAATGCAGATTATCCTGGCCTATCTGGCTATACAACACCAGAACAGCTAATGCTTAATATCAACGTACACCCAAATATTGATATCCACTTTGATACACTTGTAGGTCTGACACTCACAGCAGGATCTAATATTGCAACTGACAAGCTCAACAGTTTTCATGACTATGCACTCTCACTTTATAACACACCAGTTGATAGTCATTGCTTTCCTGTCATGCTAAATCTAGGATTTTATGGAGGAGAAAATAGTTCTTTTCTAAAATATATAAACCACATCAGTGATGGTCAGGTACTGGAGAATGTACCTGAAGATACCGAGACATGGAACCACACTTTTGTACCCATGGTTAGAGTGCCATATGTGATCAACAAACTACTTGAAAATACTGATGTAACTACCGTTGAGGGTACTTACTACGAATCAGCTGACATTCAAGGATTACTCATCTACAATAATGTATCACTTGATGAAGTTACCTTTGACGACTTCTCAGGAGGTGACCAATACCTCAACCATTATAAACAAGCATTCGACCTAAATGACCATGTACCAGAGATGACCGGAAAAGAATTCTTTATCCGGATACTTAATAGTTTTCAACTCAGTAGTGTCATTGATGATAAAAAAATAGTCATCTCTAAAAAGATTGACCAGGTTAATAAAATGCCAATTGATTGGAGTTCAAAAGCTCAAAACAAATACAGTCGTTCATTAGTCCAACAAAGCGGCTATACAATTGACTATGATCGCGATGATGACGATCTTAAAAAGTCATCTTCTCAACTGAAATCCTTTGTTGTGGGAGACGGAGAGCAAGCCCTAACGATGCCTTTTGATACATTAATTGATCAGTTTAGTATATCTGACGAACCTATCACCCATAGTTGGTTAATTCCAGTCGTTATTCAAAAAGGTACTTCCGACGCTGGTAAGCTAGGTAATAATCCATATAAATTTCGCTTACTTATTGATCGCGGAAAACAAGAGGATAACAACGGCAATGAATATCTGATGGCACAGCATGGTCATACAGCTTATGATAATACTGAGTTAGGGATAAGCCTAGCTTTTGATGGAGATAACGGGCTATACGAAAACAACTACAAAGGGGTAATTGATTTATTTGACAAGCAAGATGTAACACTCGACTGTAATTTGACCTTTGCGGATATCCTAGAGGTCAAGACATGGGCTAACTCAAAGCGATACATCTACACACCTCGAGGTTCTATGACAGGTATCATTCAATCTGTACAATTTAAAGCTGGCTTACAGGGGATAAGCGTATCTAAAGTCGTATTCAAAAAAATATAACCAGATGACCATCAAGATTAACCAAAAGGAAATACAAGTATCACAATCCTGGAATGAGCTAAAAGATGATCAGTTACTTTTTATCTATGGCGTACTCATGACTGACTGTCGTAAGATATTCGAAGCACAGGAACTACTCCCAGCTAAGAAAATTATCATTGTACAAAAGTTATTAGGGCTCAATAATAAGTTTATGCAGGATTGGGCGCTCGATTGTCGTAATGTAGAAGGAGATGTCGATGGAAAAACTGTGTTTTATAGTGAGCTGGACGAAGTGATTAAGGTATGTGACTTTTTATTTGAAAAGCTAGAAAAAACGAAGGAAGATGAGCCTGACCGCTATCAGATCAATCTATCACTAACACGATGCCCAATACAGCAGCTTTCTTTCGAAAAAAAAAATAAAAAGAAGAAGTACTGGTATGCACCTGCAGATGCACTTGAGAATATCAGTCTTTATGAGCTCGGCGTAAGTTTTACTTTATTCGAAAAATTCATGAAAACTAAGGATGAGCGATTTGCACATGAGTTAATTGCATCTATATACCGGCCATCAAAACCAAAAACAAGAGCCAACAAACAGTCCGGCTACGAAGGTGACCGCAGACTTCCTCTTTTAAAGCATGAAGCCATGGTTAAAAAGCGCATGGAGCGTGTCAAACAACTACCTGACAATATTAAAGAGATAATCATCTTCTGGTTTGCTTGTTGTAGGCATCAGATAATCAAGCAATGGCCCGTTTTATTTGATCATGGCGAAGCAGATCCATGGACAGAACAAACTTCCGGTAATGTATACGGATGGGGTGGGGTGATAATCGGACTAGCTCAAACGATTACTAATGTAGACCAAGTTTCAGCGCAGCATTACATAGACGCTTTCACTTATCTATCATATCTCGAAGATCAGCGGAAACAAGAAGTACTTCGCAGAGGACTGAAGAAATAATTAATTAACCAAAAACATAGGCATGCTTCATCAAGAAAGTGACTTACATATAAAGCTCGTTAAGGTTTATACAAAAAAAAGCTATACATTCGGTATACTCAAAAAACCCTGTTTGTTTTCGTTGCAATCCTACACCAAACTCAGCAAGAGGCGACCTATTTATATTAAGGCAAGAATGTATAACTTTCTTTGTTTTTATATTTATTCTTCGTGGAGAGAAAAAATAAGTTAATCAAACATCAAGTTGATCGAAGAAATCTGGTGAAAAACGCCCATCATGGATTCTGACTAATGGATTAGATACGAATATATCCTCATCTACTGGTCCAAAATATACCTGTGATATATCATCTGTCAGTCTAAATGAAAGATTAGAAACCTTTACATTACTAATAAGTGCAACAGTATATTTGTAATAGACTGCATTATGAGGGATGTAAGCATATAAGAAAGGTTGCTCATAAAAGTCTTCCCCATAAATTAAAGGTTTGACTGTAGCAGATTCTTTGAGATAATCAAACGTAATTACCTTTTGAGCAGCAATCGCCTGCTCGATTTTTTGTACTTTTATCATAATTATTATTGTTGTTTTCACAAATCTACAAAAAGCAACCAATCCCAAGATTAGTTGCTTTTCTTTTTTCCTATTTGCTTTTTATGTAAAACTATATTACATTTGAAGTGCTCCACCACCAATAGAGCGAGATGGATACTAGAATTCATCATTACAAGTTTGGAAAATAAGAAACGGGCAGTTCCCGCCTTTCCTTGTGATAGGTATCCCAGTAAGCCGCTATGGTGGTGGAGCTTACGGGGATAGCCCTTTTTATTAACTTTTAATCAACCACCAATGTCAAAGTCACAACAGAACTTAAAAGCGCTCAATGAGCTATTATCTCACGAATGGATGACACCCAAAAGAATGATGTACCTCCTGAGCAGGCAATTTGCTTTTGCTAATCTTCATGAGGTTTATACATCTTGCTCAGAAGCGGATCGCGAAGAAATCGCTTTTTTTAATAGTCATTTTATAGAATTCATTTCAAAGCTCTCTCCAGAGCAAATACCCACAGATTAATATTTTTGCTTTTTATGTAAAACTATATTACATTTGAAGTGCATAACTACCACATATGCTACAGAAATGGATATT
>JABSPP010000221.1 GCA_013214275.1 Flavobacteriaceae bacterium | reverse complement strand
TTAAACCATTTACGGCAAAGACCAATGTTGGCGAAAGATCTTTCAACTACGGCACTGTTATGATTCCTGTCAGCAAACAAAAGCTCAGCTCAGCAGAGATCTTTCAGATAATACAAGATGCACAGAAAAAATTTGAAGTCCCCATTTATGCGACCAGCACAGGGTTTAGCATCAAAGGAATTGATCTCGGGAGTAGAAACCTCAAGAGAATCCATCAGCCCAAGGTTGCTATGCTCACAGGAGATGGAGTTTACAGTTATGAAGCAGGAGAGATCTGGCATTTGCTAGACACCCGAGTACACATGCCCATCACGAAACTACCATTGCGAAATTTCTACAGAGCTTCACTAGACAATTACAATACCCTAGTGATGGTGTCAGGGAGCTACGCACAGCTGGACTCTCTTCAGCAAAAAAAGATCAAAGAATGGATAAGCAAAGGCAACACGCTCGTTACCATAGGTAGAGCCTCTCAGTGGTTGATTAAAAAGAATATGGTAAAGCAATCCCTTACAGTAGCTCCGACAACAAAAGGTACAAAACCTACCACCAGATTGCCCTATGTAGATGCCTCAGAACATCTTGGAAGAGAGCGTTTAGGAGGAGCTATTTTTAAGGTCGATTTAGACCTTACCCATCCTCTAGGATTTGGGTATAGAACACCAAAAATCCCCGTTTACAAGAACAATACCGTATTTTTACAACCCAGTAAAAACCCTTATGCTACCGTCTCAAAATATACAGCAGATCCGCATATCGACGGTTTTATCTCCACAAAAAACTTAAATATTTATTTAAAACCCTCAGCTTCTCTTGTGGTGAGCCCAGTAGGAAAGGGAAGAGCCATTATGTTTGCAGATAACCCCAATTTTAGAGGTGCTTGGTACGGGACAAACAAACTATTTTTAAACGCCTTATTTTTTGGAAATTTAATTTCAATTCCCAAATAGATAAAGAATTTCTCTAAAAAAGAATCCCCGTAATACCCTATGGGATATTTTGGGTGGGCGTTCCCCTGCGGGTCGCACTATCCGCTGTATCTTTTTTGCCTTATCAGGACAAAAAAGGATGTCGCTGCTATTGCTAACGCGACATCCAACATCCAATGTTGTAAAGTGGTAATTTGAAACTCTAGCAAAGGAATCGGCAGCGTTGTGGTGAATGCCTCTCGTTTAAACCAGTTTTTGATTGGTGTTTTGTGGAAGACTACCACCAGATTAAGGTTGGAATAAGAAACACAAAAGACCACTTCAGATTTGAAGTGGTCTTCCTTATCAACGGTATTAAATAGGGGGCTAGCCGTCTTATGCAGTAGCCAATGCTTTTGCTTGTTTTTTCCAACTCGAAAGATCATACATCTTAGTGTTGATACCAGCATCGGATAGTAATTTAGTTAAATCTTTGATACTAAGTTTAGCTAGTTGCTCATAGGCAGTAAAACCGATAGTACCCAATACTTCTTCTAATTTAGGACCTATTCCTTTAATAGCTTTTAAATCGTCATTTTTATCTGATTTAGGAACAGCGACCTTTTTAGGTTTAGGTGCCTTTTTTTTCTTTTCTTTTGCTGAAGCCTCTATAGCTTCCTCAGTATATTCATCAATTTTTTCTTTTACATCTTCAATAGTCGAAGAAATCTTCTGAGTAATCTTATTGGCAATTTCCTCCGCTTTAACAACCAATTTGTTATTGGCGATTTCTTTCTCTATTTTCTCTTTTACCTCAACTGCTTTTTCTACAACAGGGTTTTCTGCAATGGGTTTTTTAGTCTCCTCCATTTTTTTAGGATCATATCCAACAAAATTTTTTAGACGTTCTGTCCCAGAATTCAACTGACCTTTAATGGCTTCAGCAGAGGCTACAACCATCTCTTTTTGCTTTTTTGTCAAAGGCTCTGCCTTTTTAATTAGCTTCGTAGCTAGCTTTTGCCATTTTTCGCCTGTTTTTGCTGTATTTTCTATAGCATCAAATGATGCATCAATCAAATCTGTGTTGATTTTTTTTACTAGAGCTCTTGCCTTACTAAAGTTAGCTTTCTTTACCTTTTTTGTTGCCATTTTAATATTATTTAATGTTACTTACTTATAAATTAACCTAGTTAGTCGTTAGTTTATTTTTAATTTTTGTGATTCTAGGAGCCAATTTCTCTTCAAGATAGGTCAAGGCCTTGTCTTGAATTTTAGCCGATTTTTTAAATCCTTTTTTGATCTTGCGATCAGTAGCGTCTTGCCATTTTTCTAAAGTATCAATCCCTTTTGAAAAAAAGCGTTCAGTAGTTTCTAATGCAAAATTATGAACTGTTTCAAATCGATCTTTTGCATAATCAACGGTAAAATTTTTTTTAACTTTGTCTATATTTTTTGCAAACATCATAATTACTTTTTAGTATTAATTTTTAATTTGCTGCAAACATAGGGTTAGCGAGTTGCAAATGAGTTACAGAGGAATCTCCTCAACAATAAGATTCCGTTTTCACGTTAAACGTATGTTAGTAGTATCTTGATCCAAGATAAATAAAGGTTCATTTCTTATGGGGCTAGAGGCCAGACTTGTACTAGTGATGTTCAGCTTGTAAGACTGTCTTTTCAAAAATTGGCTCTACAATGAATCCTAAAAATAACTCCAAACAATTTTATGCTAACATCCCTTTTAAATCTCATGGGAAGTACTATTTTTGCACATGCAGCAACACAACGTACTTATTTTAGATTTCGGGTCGCAATACACTCAGTTAATTGCGAGACGAGTAAGAGAGCTAAATATCTATTGTGAGATTCACCCTTACAACAATCCACCACAGGACATTCATAATTACAAAGCGGTGATCCTCTCAGGAAGTCCGTTTTCAGTACGTTCTGGCGATGCACCACACCCCGATCTTTCACAGATTAGAGGTCAGCGTCCTCTGCTGGCTGTCTGCTACGGTGCACAGTACTTAGCACATTTTTCTGGGGGACAAGTAGCACCATCCAGTACTCGCGAATACGGAAGAGCTCACCTCTCTCTTATCCAAAAAGACGAAGATTTATTTGCAAATATTTCTGAGGGTAGTCAGGTCTGGATGAGTCATTCAGATACGATCAAACAGCTACCCACGGGCGGAGTTCGTCTAGCCAGTACAGCAGATGTAGAAAATGCCGCTTTTAGAATCGAAGGCGAAGAGACCTATGCGATTCAGTTTCACCCAGAGGTATACCATTCCACAGATGGAAAACAACTGCTTGAAAATTTCCTTGTACACATAGCAGGAATTCACCAAGACTGGACCTCTGACTCTTTTGTGGATGCTACCGTTCAAGAGTTAAAGGAAAAGTTAGGAAACGACAAAGTAGTTCTTGGACTTTCTGGAGGTGTAGATTCTACAGTAGCTGGAGTCCTATTGCACAAAGCCATTGGCAGCAATCTTCTATGTATTTTTGTCAATAACGGACTGCTGAGAAAAAATGAGTTCGAAAATGTCCTTCAGCAATACGAAGGAATGGGATTGAACGTTAAAGGTG
>JABSPP010000220.1 GCA_013214275.1 Flavobacteriaceae bacterium | reverse complement strand
AATTTTTTAATTCCTTGAGAAGGTCTGCCTCATAAATTTGTAGTACATAAGTTTTTTTGATACTGTCGTTGGAACTGATATGTTTTTTTGCTTTTTGAAGATATTCTAAACCCTTTTTGTATTCCTTAAGTTTTGAACTAATTCTTATTTGCCCCGAATAATACAGATAGTAATAATGTTGATAAAATTCATTCTGTTCAAATAATCCTTTCGCTTTATTTAAATAGTAACGAGCTTTCTCAGGCTCATCCCTTATCAAAGAATTTCCCTTATCTAAATAGTAGAAGAGGAGTATTTTTTCTTTTTTATCATTAAAAGTATTGAATAAAGAATCATAGCCTCTAAGAATAGGAATATATGCAGAAGTAAGTTTACTTTTTTCTTTATCGTATGGGGTTGTCTGACCTGTTAAATTGAACCAATAGTGAAAATAATACAAGTAATCATATTGATCTGCACAAAGTAATTTATATTCAGCAAGATACCTTTTGTAGGTATCATCAACTGGGAGACCTCCGTTGCTGTAAAATAATAATAATGCACGTAAGCAGAGTTTTTTTAAAGTTTTGTTATTGGTGTCTTTAGCCAGTTTGTAAGCATAATCTAGTGGAAAAATAGCCTTTGTTCTTGTATCATAAGCAAATAAGCTCTTATGACCCTCTACTAGATAAAAAAGAGATTTTTCAGTATTCGTTTTCAGTTTTTCTTCTGAAATCTGATACAGTTTTTCTTCAATCTCTTTTTTTTTGCTGTCCCCCTGATCTGCTACAATAAGATTTAAATTATAGAGTAATTTACTCAGGTTTGTAGGGTCAGATTCAATTAAAAAAGAATTTTTAAAGTGTAATTTTTTTGCGTGGATATCAAACGTATCCACAAGAGAAAAATCCTCAGTACTTGTTGCCGTTGAACAAGACTGAAGATTTGTAATTAGAATCAGAATAATAAACCTAAAGAGGTATTTAAGCATCTACATCAATAATTTAATAATAGACTCATAGCAATTATCACCTATGCCAACTATGGACTTATCTCTCACGGACAAATCTGGTCTTGTTGTAAATACAAAGTGCGTGATATCTTTTTTTATTTCATATCCACTGGCAAATGATAATCTATACGAGTTTGTATCAGATCCATTACTAGTTTTCCTTTCTCTCACAGTGATATCTACCATATTATGCGTGGGATATTTAGGACTAGGGTGCTTGGTATCAATTTTAATTTTTTTGGGTTGGTCAAATACTACAGCATCATTACCGCTAGAATGATAATCTCGTATTAGAAAATCAATTTGTTTGATAATTCTACTATTAATTTTATCAGCTATGACTTTTGCATAGACCGCATATAACATATTGCTTTCATTTCCAAAATGTACAAGTTGGTAATCCTCTGAATTGGTTAAATCTAGATTTGAAATTTTTGAGTCTGACATAATAATATGAGTTTAAATGAATAAATAATTTATCCAAAAATCAATTTTTCTACAAAGGGCAACAATCCCTATAAGTAGGGATTTTTTACACCCTAAATATAGGGATAAAAAAACGATAAGAAAAGGGATGTGAGCAAGATAGCTGCTAAAACTGTCAACAATTGCTTTAAGTTAAATTTATCATCTTACGCACTTCCAAATAAGATCGTCGTAGAAATATGCAGGAAAACCCCAAGAAACACCATCTAAAAGTCAATCTATAAGATGAGCATCTTTGGCAACGATGAGAAACTTCTCATCGTTCAACATGCTAAAATATGTACCCACAAAGCATAAGTACAGACAGCTTACAGAATTTCAAATACATCCAATAGATTACTCAGCAATAAGGATGAGACGCTCAGAATCATGCGTGTCAAAATCGGATAATTTATAATCTCCAAAAATATGAGTAATCGACAACCCAGCAGCAGCAGTATAACGTTGAAAGGTCTCTAGATCTAAATATTTCACCCGTTCTGTATAAGCATGAGCCTTGCCCTTATCAAAAAACAAAATATGTTTTAAAATAAAGTCATCCTTAATTTCCCTTCTGATATGGAATTCAATGCCCTCCACAATTTTAAGTTCCTCTGCAACCAACCGATGCCTTACATGCACTACATTTAAAAAATCCAAGACCAAAACACCACGGTCGTTCAAGCACTCCTTCATATTTTTTAGCACTTGAATATCATCACTATCCGATTCAAAATACCCAAAACTAGTAAACAGATTAAACACAGCATCATACTTCAAAAGAAAAGGCACACGCATGTCCTTTACACGAAACTGTAGCCGGTCATTTTCAAACTGTTTTGCATACGCAATGCTCTGTTTAGACAAATCACCACCAGTGACACGATATCCCAGCGAATTCAAATAAACCGAATGCCTGCCCTTACCACAAGGCAAATCCAAAATATGCCTGTCTTTAGAGAGCTTTAAAAACTGCGTAATATGCTGTATAAACACGCGCGCATCCTCCTCGTTTCTGTCCTTGTAGAGAATATGATAATACGGAGTGTTAAACCAAGAAGAAAACCAGTCTATCGTTTGCATTCGCATAAAATGAGTGCATAAAATTACACTTTTCACCCCACAAATCAGCATGTTCACGTTCTAAAATATGGGCAATGGTATTTGGGCGTTTCCCTGCGGGTCGGGCTATCCGCTATATCTTTTTTGCCTGTACAGGACAAAAAAGGATGCCGCTGCTATCCCTAACGCGACATTTAAAGGAACTCTTCGGGTTAATGAATTTTTTTACATGCAGTTGGATCTTATATACAAAGACACCAAGGAATCAAGGACCTCAGGGAATTCAACCCTTGGCTATCGCCCTGCGATTAAAATCTAAGTTAAAACAACTACTTTTACAGCATGAACCAAAAACAGCAACAAGAAGATTTTAAAATGACTGCCACCACCCTCAAAGGTCTCGAGAGTGTTTTGGCAGGAGAACTGCGATCCCTAGGAGCCAAAGAAATCAAAGAATCCATTCGCAGTGTTTCTTTCCGAGGAGACCTTGGGTTTCTATACAAAGCAAACATCGCCTTGCGAACAGCAATTCGGGTTTTAAAACCAATCAAAACAGGAAAAATATATGATGAAGAGGACTTGTATGCGTTCATCCAGAAAATTAAATGGGAAAAACACCTAGATGTAAACGGAACTTTTGCAGTAGGAGCAGTAGTGAATTCCAAACATTTTACCACTAACTCCCATTATATTGCACTTAAATCTAAAGATGCCATTGCCGATTACTTCCGACACAAGTACAGCAAGCGTCCCAATGTAGATTTGGCATATCCCGATGTAAAGGTGCATGTGCACATTCAAAAAGACTGGTGTACCATTTCATTAGACTCCTCTGGCGATTCGCTTCACAAACGCGGTTACAGAAGTGCCACAAACATAGCACCTATTAATGAAGTGCTAGCAGCAGGACTGGTGATGCTATCTGGATATACAGGTGATGAAAACTTTATCGATCCCATGTGTGGCTCCGGAACAATTTTAATAGAAG
>JABSPP010000022.1 GCA_013214275.1 Flavobacteriaceae bacterium | reverse complement strand
CAACAAATTTACAAAGGAGATCAATTTTTGTCAATCTGAATTGAGTTCAGATTCTAAAAAATCGATCTACTCAAGATTCTGAAACAAGTTCAGAATGACATTAATGAAAATTTGTCGTGCACCCGACAGGAAATTGAAGGTGTTGCTATTGTGCAATTTAAACAGGTGAAATTTAATTGCAAGGCAATAATAGCCAAGGGATGAATTCACCGAGGCTTACCTCATGGTAGTTGATTTCTCATGTTAGTTGAATGCTGCGTTAGGGATAGCAGCGGCATCCTTTTTTGTCCTGAACAGGCAAAAAAGATACAGCGGATAGCCCGACCCGAAGGGAAACGCCCAAAAAATGTCATACGACCTCAACCTGCGGTGATAGTTTCCAAGCTTGAAATTTTTCAACTATAAAGATTAAAGTTACCTTTGCACTTCAATTTTTTTAAATGAGCTTTTTAGAGGAAATAGAGCGCAGAAGGACATTTGGAATTATTTCGCACCCAGATGCTGGTAAAACAACTTTAACGGAGAAGTTATTGCTGTTTGGTGGTGCAATTCAGGAGGCTGGTGCTGTAAAAAACAACAAGATTAAAAAGGGGGCAACCTCAGATTTTATGGAAATTGAGCGGCAGCGTGGTATTTCTGTTGCGACCTCGGTTCTTGCTTTTATCTATAAAGACAAAAAAATTAATATTCTAGACACTCCGGGACACAAGGATTTTGCTGAGGATACTTTTAGGACACTGACTGCTGTGGATAGCGTAATTGTGGTGATTGATGTTGCGAAAGGGGTTGAAGAGCAGACTGAAAAACTGGTAGAGGTCTGTAGGATGAGAAGTATTCCGATGATTGTTTTTATCAACAAGTTAGACAGAGAGGGAAAGGATGCTTTTGATCTATTGGATGAGGTGGAGCAAAAATTGAAATTAACGGTAACTCCTATGAGTTTTCCCATTGGTATGGGATATGATTTTAAAGGGATTTACAACATATACCAGAGAAAGCTGAACGTCTTTTCTGCGGAACATAAACAAGTGGTTTCTGAGGGTGTTGAGTTTGACAATATCCATGAGCCAGCATTGGATGAGGTGATAGGAGAACACGCCGCAGATACGCTGCGTGAGGAACTGGAATTGATTGACGAGGTGTACCCTAAGTTCAACCAACAGTCTTACAATGAAGGGGAATTACAACCTGTTTTCTTTGGCTCTGCCTTGAATAATTTTGGGGTAAAAGAACTCCTAGACTGCTTTATAGACATTGCTCCCAACCCACAGCCAAAAAAGGCAGAGGAACGCCTCGTTAATTCTAAAGAACAAAAAATGTCGGGGTTTGTCTTTAAGATTCATGCCAATATGGATCCTAAGCACAGAGATCGACTGGCTTTTGTGAAGATTGTTTCAGGAACATTTAAGCGAAATACCCCTTACCTTCACGTGCGTCAAAAAAAGACATTTAAGTTTTCTAGTCCCAATGCTTTTTTTGCCGAGAAAAAGGAGGTTGTAGAAGCTTCTTTTCCTGGGGATATTGTTGGGCTTCACGACACAGGAAATTTCAAAATTGGCGATACGCTTACAGAGGGAGAAATACTCAATTTTAAAGGGATTCCCAGTTTTTCTCCTGAACATTTTAGATATGTAAACAATGCGGATCCTATGAAGTCTAAGCAACTACAAAAAGGCTTAAATCAACTGATGGATGAAGGGGTTGCTCAATTATTTACCCTAGAACTTAATGGCAGAAAAATTATTGGGACTGTGGGAGCACTCCAGTATGAGGTCATTCAATATCGGTTAGAACACGAGTATGGGGCAAAATGTACCTATGAAAATATTCACGTTCACAAAGCTTGCTGGATACAAACTGAAAATGAAAAAGACGAGGAATTTAAAGAATTTAAACGGGTAAAGCAGCGCTTTCTGGCTAAAGATAAGCAAGGACAACTTGTCTTTCTCGCAGATTCTCCTTTTACCATTCAAATGACACAACAGAAATATCCTAAGGTAACGCTACACTTTACGAGTGAGTTCATGAATCATTAGATAATGAAGCATTGTTTTTTATTAATTTTTTTGTTGACCCTCCCCTATAGATTGTGCCAAGGCCAGCGTGTGGGTGACATCAACACTATGGAGATGAAAAACAGCATACGCCTGAACCACATCTTTATCGATCAGCCAGATATCACTTATACGTATAGTGATGGGAGTGAATACAAACTAAAACCAAAAACAGGAATCTTAGGGCTTCATTATAATTTTTCACTTACCAACTGGCTCTACGCGGGTGCTGGGTTTCATGCAGCAAGTATTGGGGATCAGGGAGGCTTGTTTACTTTGGGCGTTCACTTGGGAGTTCGCTTTCCCATCTACAAACAACTTTTTTTTGATTCTAACCTGCACTTTGGCGGAGGAGGTGGTTTTCGTAGCTTGGTAAATGGTGGTGCTATTTTATATACCAACACGGGGCTTCAATACAAATTTAAAGACTTTTCACTAGGAGTTCAGTATGGGCATCTGGATTTTGTCACTGGGATTCAGGGAGGTGATAATGTGTCTTTTTTTATCGAAATTCCAACAACTGTCAGAGCTGGATCTTACAGAAATGCTCAAAAAGAATTTTCGATTCGCAATCATACAAACAGTAGTTTTTGGAAGATACCTGCGACAAAAAGTGTTCAGCAAGTCACCTTTGACTTTTTCTATCCGATGGGAAAAACGAGAGATGACGGACAAGGAAACTTCAATCGGACACAACCCATTAACCAAACACTTTATATCATCGGGTTCGAGTATCAAAAATACATCAGTCATAACGCCTTTTTATACGCTCATCTAGATACAATGTACAAAGGGTTAAGAGCAGGTTTTATGGATCTATTCTTTGGAGTTGGTAAAAACTTCTGGGAGACAGAATACATTAATTTCTTCGCAAAATTTGGTATTGGTGCTGCTGGAGGAAGAATATTTCCAGAAAATGGATTGACAATGTATCCTAGCACTGGGTTTGACTTGAAGTTTACCGAACACTTTGGACTGAGTTTTCACGGGGGGTACCACAGATCTATTGGAGCAACGTTTGAGGCTCTAACTGCTGGCTTGAGTTTAAAATATTACGGGCTAAGTGGTGGGATTATTGATCCTAAAACTTCTGAAAAAGGTCGAACAATCAAAACTCAAGGGATACGGATAGGAGTGCAAAATCAGACATATTTCGATGTTGCTATTCTCAATAGACCCAGCAGGGATCTTCAGCAAATTGCCTTGAAAATTAACTACGACATCTCTAACAACATCTATGTTTCTGGAGAAGCCTCTTTTGCCTACGAAGGAGGTGCAGGCGGCTACGCACACGGAGTTTTTGGTCTAGGATTAAAAACCAATACATTTTTTCAACAAAAAATCTCTTTATTTACAGAAGCCTCTGCTGGCGTTGCTGGTGGTGGAGGTGTAGATTCTGGAGAGGGTATTTTATTACGTCCATCATTGGGAATCAACTTTCATTTGTATGATAATCTTCATTTAAATACATCAATCGGATATATGTGGTCACCGTTTGGCAACGTGCAATCTACCAATATCAACATCGGACTCACGTATAGCTTGTCAGTCTTAAATTTAAAAAAGTAAACTATTCCAATCTTAAATATTAAAAACAAAACAAATGAATAACGGAATTTATGCCAAATTAATCACTTCAAAAGGAGCGATTGTTGTGCACTTAGAACATGAAAAAACCTCAGGAACTGTAGGAAACTTTGTTGCACTTGCAGAAGGGAACCTAGAAAATACTGCCAAACCTCAAGGCACTCCGTACTACGACGGACTGAAGTTCCACAGAGTCATTCCCGATTTTATGATTCAGGGAGGTTGTCCACAAGGAACAGGCACAGGAAATCCTGGTTATCAGTTTGATGACGAATTTCATCCCGACTTAAAACACCACGGTCCAGGCGTACTATCCATGGCAAACGCAGGACCAGGGACCAATGGATCGCAGTTTTTTATTACCCATATAGCCACGCCTTGGCTCGACGGAAAACACACCGTTTTTGGAAACGTAATCGAAGGACAAGACATTGTAGATGCCATCGAACAAGGAGATACCATGACTGTTGAAATCCTGCGTCAAGGAGAAGCAGCTGTATCTTGGAATGCTGTTGAAGCATTTAGAACTTTTGGAGGAGAACGTACCAAAAGAATAGAAGAAGAAAAGAGAAAACAGAACGAATTACTAGACAAGGTTTCCGCAGGGTATGATCAAACACAAAGCGGTCTGCGTTACAAAATCATCCAAAATGGCGACGGAAAACAAGCTACAAAAGGAGCCATGGTTTCTGTACACTACAAAGGTCAGCTACTAGATGGTACCGTATTTGATTCTTCATACAAACGAAAACAACCCATAGATTTTGCTCTAGGAGTTGGTCAGGTAATCGCTGGTTGGGACGAGGGAATTCAACTATTAAAAGTAGGCGATAAAGCTCGATTTGTTATTCCTAGCAACCTAGCCTATGGAGAAAGAGGAGCCGGTGGCGTTATCCCTCCCGACGCAACACTCATTTTTGATGTAGAGCTCATGAACGTAAAATAGTGTCTCACATTGCAAAAAGAAATCAGAGAAAATTCAAAGATGAATACTGGTTTTTTGAATTTTCTCTGAGCTTCGTTATGTCAATTTAGGTTTGAATGTTTATTCAAATAAATCTTCTTTGTCCAAATCATTGATGGAGTTTTTTCTCATTCGTAAATACCATAGCAGATGTATCAAAAGAAAAGCTCCCCAAAACATTGCCACCATGAGCGTTACATGTATATCTTCATATCTAGACCCAAAACCCATTTCAATCCAAAGGATAGAGACTAAATTATGAATCATATAAGTCGTTAGATGAAATCTGAAACCGATATCTAAAATGGGCAGATATTCGCCATCCCTCTTCCCAAAATACCATCCAGAACCAAACATCATTGCAAAGTAAAGCACAGGTGCTAATATGATTGCCATGGTGGATTGATGTGTTATGCCATCACTTAAAAAATACCTAAAAACAATGGTAAGAATGGTTGCTGTAAGTGCAAACCTAGCTAAAAATGGTGTTATTATTTTCATACGTTTGAATTAATGTTAACTAATTGATATTTAAATATTCACATTGAGAAATCAACCGTTACTTGGTAAATTCTTCCTCGAGTATTTTTAATTTTGAAGCTTTAAAATGTGTTTAATTTCTTCAGAATAAAAGAGTTTAATATTTCTGCTTACAAACTGATTAAAAAGAGCTTCTCCCAAATCTGTGAGATAAAAATATTTTCTTTCTGGTCCCTTGTTGCCTTGTCTCAAATCATAAGCTAAAACGTGAATGTGTTCGTATTTCCTCAAAGCTCTATAGAGACTTTGCTCTTCACAACGAATCGTTCCGCCAGATTTTTCCAAAATAAAAGTCTTAATCTCATCTACATATTTCTTGCTCTCTTGCAGTGCCATAAAAATCCAAAGAGTCAACTGACCTTTTTTGTAGGTATTCTCCCACGAAAGGAGCAGTTCATTGAGTTTTTTATCGTTTTTCATGTTACTTACTATTTGTATTAAACAACTTGTATAATACAAATGTAATTATATTTTTTATTTTTCCAAAAAAAAATTGATATTATGTATTTTTTTGTGGGCGTTCCCCTTCGGGTCGCGCTATCCGCTATATCTTTTTTGCCTTGTAAGGACAAAAAAGGATGCCGCTTTTATCGCTAACGCAGCTAGAACAATTCATTTAGCATAGGGAACTAAGACAGAAGCATGCTAAAAATGTCCTGAAAAAAGATTTTTTGCTATAACTTTACTGCCACAAAAGGTTCCTTATGAGATATCTCTTCATCTTAATCTGTTTTTTATCTTTGATTTCATGTGAAAATTCCGTCAATTCAACTCCGTTTATCGAGGCTACCCAAGGAAGATATCTTTTCAATTCCAATGAAATTATAGAAGTAAAATTTAAGAGTGGTCAGATGCTTATTAAATGGAGAAACCAAGACTTAGAGCCCGTTAGGCTTACCGACAGTTCCTTTTATCTCAGCAAAATGAATGAAAAGTTGATTTTTGTTTCCAAACCCAAAATGCATATTGAGTTGGCACCAAAAAGAGAACACAAGGGCAAAAAATTCATATTTCCAAAACTTAAAGATGGTGAAAAAATACCCAACGAACATTTTAAGGACAAAGCCTATGAAAAAGCTTTAGCAGGCTATATTGCCATTCAAAAAAAGGATTCCTTAGATCAAAATATTCGTCAACGCACATTAAAAACAATCGGCTACAGCTACCTCCAAAAAAAGCAATTTGAAGAAGCAAAGGAGATCTTTAAAATTAACATAGCACTATATCCCAAAAGTTCGGATGTTTACTATTGCATGGGAAATGCCTACAAAGCAGAAAAAGATACCGTCAAAGCCCTTGAGTATTTCAAAAAGTCACTCGATATCAACCCAGAAAACAGAAGTTCCAAGCGTAAATTAGAGCAACTCACCAAGGAGGAATAGATAACTTTACAGGTGAACTTCAAAAAAAACAATCACAAAAAAACGCATTGACCGAGTTGGGAAGTAGAATGAGAATTCTATAAAACCAGCAAAAACTCAAAAAATTACCTCACATACAAATTTTACATTCAATACCTGTGCTGTAGCGCTTTTGTTTGACCAAAGAACAGGATATAGCAATAGCAGATCAAAGGAAGCGCAAAGGCAGTTTTAAATCCAAAAAAATCAATTAGATTCCCAAAAATGTAGGGCACAACAGCGCCACCCACGATAGCCATACATAGCAATCCCGAAGCTTGTGCTTTGAGTGTTCCTAGTCCATCAAGGGTAAGAGTAAAAATTGTAGGAAACATGATGGAATTAAAAAGGCCAACGGCTAGAATAGACCACATAGCTACCAACCCCTCAGTATTGATCGAAATCGCAACCATAGAGGCAGCCAACAGTGCAAATACCGCCAATACTTTTCCAGGTTTTATAACCCTTGTAAGATAAGCCCCTATAAAACGACCAATCATAGCCCCTCCCCAATAAAAAATAATAAAAATTCCCAAAAGTGACTTCGGATCAGCATCTGAGAAGGTTTTATTAAAGATACTCGCAATCGTATTGGCAATACGTATCATCACAGGACTTTCAGCGATGACATGTTCTAGATGCATCCCTTTAAAGTAATTAACCAAAAAACTACTTCCAATAGATACTTCAGCTCCCACATACAAAAAGATCCCCAAAGCTCCCATCATCATCCCTTTGTTTCTGAGTAGACTCCTGTAACCACCTCTGGGACTTTGTTGCACTACTTTGGGTAAATTAATAAAGGCAAAAATAATTCCCAATACAACAATAAAACCAGCGATCAACAGAAAGGGAACTTGAACCGTTGCTGCCTCTGCTGCATAATAATTTGCTTTAGCTGTTTCAGAAAGCTGCTCTATCTCTTCCGATGACTTTACAGAATCACTCAAAAGAAATAAGGCACCAATGATTGGAGCAATAGTTGTTCCCAAAGAATTAAAAGCCTGTGATAGATTTAATCGACTTGAAGCACCTTCTTCACTGCCAAGCAATGCTACATAAGGATTGGCTGCTACCTGTATAATTGTGATGCCAGATGCCAAAGTAAAGTAGCCCATCATAAACACCATAAAATTTCTGTATTCTGATGCAGGATAAAATAACAAACAACCACATGCCATGATACACAGTCCTAGGACAATTCCCTTTTTATACCCTATTTTGGTAAGTAATACACCAGCAGGCAACGAGACCACAAAAAATGCGATAAAAAATGCTGATTGTACCAAAATGGTACGTCCGTAATTCATTTCAAAAACGTCTTTGATCCTAGGCACCAAACTATCTACAAGAACCGTAATAAACCCCCACAAAAAAAATAGAGACGTTAAAAAAATAAAAGCCGTTGTATATGATGTACTGCGTTGCGACATAACTTATGTTTTGATGTAAAAATCTGATGGATAGTTGATATTTTTTTCATCAGCATATACGGTATAATTAAACCATTTGTGAATACAATAAGCTCCTATTTCTCCTTGTTTGTTTACTGCTATAAGCCCCACTTGAAACGCTGTATACCGATCACCAGCTTTTTCAACAATTCTCTTGATGGCTTCCTCACAGGCATCTTGCGGCGACTTTCCTTGTCGCATCAATTCAACAACAAGAAAAGATGCTACAGTTTTTAGCACTTCCTCACCCATGCCTGTTGCCGTACAGCCTCCAACTTCATTATCAATAAATAAACCAGACCCAATGACAGGTGAGTCCCCTACCCGACCAGCCATTTTGTAGGCCAGACCGCTTGTAGTACAAGCTCCAGAAATATCACCATGTTTATCGATGGCCAACATGCCAATAGTGTCGTGATTTTCTATATTAATAATAGGTTGATATACTGATTGTTCTTTCCACTTCTCCCAAGCCCTTTTAGAAGCTTCAGTCAGTAGATTTTCTTTTTTAAATCCCTGAGCATATGCGAACTGCTCTGCTCCTTCTCCTACCATGATCACATGGGGTGTTTCTTCCATCACTTTCCTTGCCAACGATATTACGTGTGTGATATGTTGAACACACATCACAGCACCGTAATTACCGTCTTTATCCATAATGCATGCATCTAAAGTAATTCTTCCATCCCTATCGGGCAGTCCTCCTTTTCCTACTGATGAATTATTTACATCTGCTTCTTCTACCCTACACCCCTGTTCTACAGCATCTAAAGCACTTCCACGGTCTTGTAACACCTCCCATGCTTTAGCTGTCGCACGAGGCACATTCCATGTGGCAATGACCAAAGGCTGAACAGGATGAGTTACCGGAGTAACTAGTGACTCTTTTTCTTTTGTTTTGGATTCACAGCCTATGACCGTTGATGTTGCCATCACTGCTAAAGTCGACAAGGACGCATTTTGGATAAACTTTCTTCGTTTCACTTATTTAAATTTGTGCTAATGATTTGATGATTGATTATTTCCTTCCGTTGAGATGTGAGATACTGTTTATCCAGTCACCCAGTGAAAGTTTTATATACTAGTTTTTTGTATTAGGGTTAGATCAAGTTCACATATTTTTAAACTCTTTGAATTTAAGCGAGTCTGGCTATTCCAAATGACAAAAGAGGTAGAGTTCATACTTTTTTTGACTTATCGAATTCTAATCTCATCTACAAAAATCCAAGAGCGACCGTCGTGCGGATGTCCCAAATGCCACTTTGGAAGTTTTCCTAATTTCCTTGCAACCAGCTGAATATAGCGAAAATTGTGAGATACATCTTTAATTTCAAAATTTTTAATATAACTATTTTCTTCAGGATCGGTAGTTTTAAAATTTTCTTTACCCAGCTTTTCATAGCTAACTCCGTCCTCTGATCCTAAAATTTCTACAGATGTGGGTAAGAATATCCAAGACCTCTGATCGACTAAAAAATTGACATTTACAGTGTTTACCTTTCTGTTTTTACCTAAATCTACAATTGCCACAACATCTTCATCCCAGTAACCTTGCAATGTTCCTGTTCTAAAATCTTCAGTTCCAACAATCCCATTAATAAGTGCATTATCTCCTCCTGCATTGTACTGATTGGCGTATTTGGTCTTCAGCTCAACGCGCAGATTAGGATCAATTTTTAAGAAATCAGTGATCACTGTTGCACTTTTCTTGCCTTTTTTCTCAGCATACACTTTTAGCCTTGATTTTTTGGTGATCACAATGGGTTCGCTATACTTTTGAATATCGTCACCCAGAGTGTAGTAGATCGTTGCTTCCTCATCTACACTCGCCAAGGTGACCACTGTTTGCTCTTTAAAGGTCACATCACCACGAGCTATAAATGGAGTAGGAACCATTTGATGTTCATGGATCTCAGTTCTCGGCACATTTTTGTCCTCTGATCCCCAGCTTGTAGGTTTATTGGTCATTTCAAATACTAGGCTTCCTCCTTTTACAATATCAGAATGGCGAATATACGTGTAGGGATATTGCTTTCCATTCAAAAAAGCCGCTTTGATGTAGTTGTTTTCTTGTGAATTATTCTCTGCAGTAATCGTAAAGGTTTTTCCATTTTCCAGATGAACTGTCGCCTTGTCAAATAAAGGTGATCCGATGATATACTCGTTAGAAGCTGGGGTAACAGGATAGAAGCCCATAGCACTAAATACATACCAGGCACTCATTTGACCACAATCTTCATTTCCAGAAATCCCATCAGGCGCATTGGTATAAAGTTGGGTTAAAATCTGGCGAACTCTTTCTTGTGTCTTGTGTGGTTTATTGACAAAGTTATAGAGATAAGCTATATGATGACTAGGTTCATTTCCATGTGCATACTGTCCAATGAGTCCAGTAATGTCTGCCTGATTCCTTCCCGATGTTTCTCGACTGGCAGTAAATAATGCATCTAACTGATTTTCTAGAACTTGTTTGCCTCCCATTAATTCAATAAATCCAGTAATATCTTGAGGGACGTAAAAACTGTATTGCCATGAGTTGGCTTCTGTATAATTAAAATTTACCTCATGTGGATCGAAAGGAGAAAACCATGTATTGCGAAATCTACCACGCATAAAACGACTTTGAGGATCAAAGATATTCTTGTAGTATTGTGCTCTTTCGGAAAAGGATTTGTAATCTTTCTCTTTTCCCATCTCTTTGGCCATTTGCGAAATGGTCCAGTCGTCATAGGCATATTCTAACGTTTTAGAGACCGACTCAGACTCTTTTTCTACTGGAATAAAGCCATATTTTTGATAACTCTGTAGCCCTCGGTGATTTCGTGTGGCAGAATGCTTCATCGCTTGAAACGCTTTTTCAGTGTCGAAACCTCGTATTCCTTTGAGATACGCATCAGCAATAACGGGAACAGCATGATAGCCTATCATACATCCTGTGTAGCATGCAGCCAAATCCCAAATAGGCATTATTCCTCCTTCTTCATATTTCGCTAAAAAAGTGTTGATAAAATCATTTGTTCTTTCTTTTTCTATGATGGTGTACAATGGATGTGTCGCTCTATACGTATCCCATAGAGAAAAAACCGTGTAATAGTCAAAATTTTTAGCTTCGTGAATTTTCAAATCCATTCCACGGTAGCGACCGTCCACATCGGTGTAGAGGTTTGGGGCAAGCATGGTATGATATAACGCAGAATAAAAATTTACTTTATGATCGTTATTTGTGTCTTCAACCACTATTTTTTCTAGTTGCTTTTCCCAACTTTCTTGCACTTCTTTTTTTGCTTGATTAAAGGATTTGTCACCAATCTCAGCCTCTAGATTTTTTTTGGCACCCTCTATATTTACAGCAGAAATTCCTATTTTCACAATTATGGGTTCATTCTTTGGATTCACAAAGACATAAGACGCTAAACGATCGTTATTTTTTGGTACTGTATGATTTAAAACACCTGTGATTGGATGTGAAAACTTTGCATAAAAAAATATTTTTTGATGAGTAGCCCAAGCTTTGGAGTGTCGATGACCTGAAATCTCGTGATCAGATATCATCTGAATTCCAGCACTTAAGACTTGATCTCTATGATTTAAATCAATTGTGACCACTTGATGTTCTGCAGATGGAAACTGATATCGGTGGATGCCACTTCGTTTTGCTACTGTTAATTCAACATCAATACGGGTATCGTCTAGATGAACCTTGTAATAGCCTGGCTCTGCAATCTCATTCTGATGAGAAAAACGCGAACGGTACCCTTTTTGACCATTTGCGCCGTTGTTAAAAATGATATCGTTGGTGGGCATTAGCAAAATATCACCATAGTCCGAAACACCAGTTCCACTAAGATGTGTATGTGAGAACCCATAGATATACTCATCGGAATAATGATATCCTGAGCACCCATCCCACCCATCCAGACGTGCATCGGGACTCAATTGCATC
>JABSPP010000219.1 GCA_013214275.1 Flavobacteriaceae bacterium | reverse complement strand
AGATCATCTCGATCTACAGAGGTTATTACAGCGTGTTTAATCACCATGATATTGATAGATCTGGCCACTTTCTCTGGTTCATCCCATGCGACAGTTTCTGGACGACCAGTTTTTACGCCACAAAAACCACAAGAACGGGTACAGATATTCCCAAGGATCATGAAAGTAGCGGTGCCTTCACCCCAGCATTCACCCATATTCGGACAACTACCACTGGTGCAAATGGTGTTTAACTTGTACTTATCTACCAAACCGCGAAGCTCCGTGTATTTCTTTCCTAGAGGCAACTTTACACGTAACCACTCGGGTTTTTTCTTTCTCTCGGGTGCCAGCACCGTTTCGTTTGCCATCTATCAAAATTTTACATGCAAAGTTACAAAGGAAAAGTGTTAGAAACTAATCTAACTTTTTATCGAAAATCACAAATGCATATGTTTAGTTCAACCGCTTCTATGAGTTGGTTCGGTTTGGCAAGAATAATTGATACGCGACGATCATTTGACCGAAAAAGTAGGTTTATTGCTGCGTTAGGGATAGCAGCGGCATCCTTTTTTGTCTTTGCAAAGCAAAAAAGATATAGCGGATAGCCCGACCCAAAGGGAAACGCCCTAATTTTAATATTGTGTCTAATGATCTACATTGAAAATGATACTTTTTGTGGTTGAAAAAAGTTAGACATAAGACCAAGATGGGTGACTGTTATTTGAAACAATCAAGAATTCAACAGAAACCAACCACTGAATCCCAACAAAAAAACAATGCCAGTAATACTTAAAATCCTCAGAAGAATCCCTGGACGATGTTCCGCTGGAGTATATTTCCCTGAGATCAGTAGGTAATTAAGAATGGCATAAAAAGGTGCTGTTAAAAATGATACAATAGTGGCAATTTTTACCATAAATCCCATGTTATCCTTAAAAAATCGTAAAATGATATAGGTTCCTAGCCCCAATAAAATCATCCAAAACCAATAGCTAAGCTTTGATGTTTTTTCAAAAAGTAAATGATGAGCTCTTGTCATGGTTCTTGGAGAAGCGTCTAATGTTGTAATTGTAGTGCTAAACATGGTGGTAAATGCCGCGATGGCGATAAATATATAGGCATAATCACCTAGATTGATCGTGTATAACTCTATCAACTGCTTGGCAAAAACACCTCCTGAATCTGAGAATGATTCTCCTGAGTTATGCATGACTAAAGCTCCTAACATGAGAAAACAGATCGCTAAGAAAATGGTGCCAATATATCCCACATTAAAATCGAAAATTGCTTGCTTTGGTACTATTTTTTGAAACGTAGTCTTCTCCTTTTCTAATGACCAAATCGATTGCCAGACAGAAATGTCTAAAGGTGCTGGCATCCATCCTAGGAATGCAATGAGAAAAGTAACTCCAATAGGTTCTGTGGGGAATACCTGAGTTACATCAAAGGTGTCCGTTGTTTTAAAGAGTGCAATGGTTACAGCTACTATCGTACATACTGTAAGTACAATGATGATGTATTTCATCATCTTGTCAAGTAAGGCATACTTACCGATAAGCAGCATAAGGATACACGCAATTGTGATGAGTAGCGCCCAGTTCTCCATCCCAATCTTCAGTCCAAAGAGCCGTACGGCAAGTCCAGCAGTTACAATGGTCACCGCTGCTTGAATGATAAACATCGTCATAAAACTCACAATATAGCTTGCCAATAATACGCCTTTACCCAACTTTTTGTATCCATCCAGTAAGGTTTCACCAGTAGCTGCTGCGTACCTTGGACCAAACTGAAAAAACGGATATTTAAATAGATTTGCCAATAACAACGCCCACAGCAAACTGAATCCAAAATCGGCTCCAGCCCTAGTTGATTGAACCAAATGTGAAACACCTACAGCGGCTCCCGCAAAAAGGAGCCCAGGCCCTAAAGAACGAAGTAGAGATGTTGGTTTCATGATTTTTTTATAATCGCTGCTAATAGTTTTTTTGCACGTAGCAGTTTTACTTTTACATTATTAATAGGTTCTCCAATATGCGCTGCAATTTCCTTGTAGGATAACTCTTGGAAAAATCGCAAGTGAATCACCTGTTGGTATTTGGGTTTTAGCTGCTTAATATCACTCAGTAATTTTGCAAGATTCTGTTCGGTAATAATAGTATCCTCTGGACTTGGTGTACTATCCGGAACAGCATAGGCTTCCTCTTCTTGAGCTTTGGTTGTATCACTGTGTATCGATGATTTATTTTTTCGTAAGAGGTCTAAGTGTATATTTTTAGAAATGGTAATCAACCAAGTTTTAAATTGATATTCGCTGTTAAATGTCTTTATTTTATCAAAGGCTCTTGCAAATGATTGAATAGTAATATCTTCTGCATCATTATCATTTTGCGTCCTTTTTAATTGGTATTGGTAAACATCCCTCCAAAAATGGTCAAGCAAAAAATGAAACGACATTTGATTTCCTTCTTTTGCTTTTTGGATATGATCCTTAACCATCTGTTGAGTTACTTCCAATGGGTGGGTTTTGAAATGGCATTTGCCATAAATATAGTCATTTGAAATAATATCAATCCTATTTCAAGGAGTGGTAGCCACAGGAGTACCCTTGTTTCTTTTAATTTTTTTGCTGCCATTCCAACTATCACGTAGTTCATTAACATATAAACTCCTGCTGCAAGATATAATATAACCTCGGTAAATACAGAAAAAAGGTATGGAAGCATGAGCCAAAATAACAACTTGCTGAAAACAAAAAGTCCAAGCAAAAATTGATGTTTAAATGCATAGTGAGGAGCGGTAGAAATATGCCTTCTTTTCTGTCGGAACCATTGTTTGAAATTCTCTGGTGCTTGAGAGATTGTAAATCCTTTGGGATCGATACAAATAGCTGTATTATGCTGATTGGCAGCATCCTGAATAAAAAGATCGTCATCACCAGAACGAATATGAAGATGGCTAGCAAATCCCTTGACATTAAAAAATAGCTCCTTGGTATAAGCTATATTTCTACCTACTGCCATGTAGGGAGATCCCAACTTTGCATAACTAAAAAACTGGATCGCAGTGATAAGTGTCTCATACCGAACAAAAAGATTTACAAGAGCATACGGCTTAGATTGGTATTTTCCGTAACCCAATACAATTGATGTCTTATCTGAAAAATAGGAGCTCATTTCGGCAATCCACAAACTTGAGCCAGGTTGACAATCAGCATCAGTCAACAACAAATGATTATATCGCGCCGCTTTGATACCCAAAGTCAGTGCATATTTTTTACTCCCCCAAAAGGCTTCGTTACTTTTAACATCCACGATATTGATTCTTTGATCCTTCTTTTCAAAATCTCTTAAAACCTCCAACGTATGATCTGTAGAAGCGTCGTTGATCAATACCAGTTCAAATGTCTTATATTGTTGATCAAGCAAGAGCGGAATCAGCCTAAGCAAATTCTCAGCCTCATTTTTGGCACAGACGATGACAGAAACAGGGAGTGAACAAGATCTACCAGTTGTTGATCTGTGAAA
>JABSPP010000218.1 GCA_013214275.1 Flavobacteriaceae bacterium | reverse complement strand
AACAAAGAGAAGAAGCGCAAAATCAAAGAAAAAAGGCAGAAGCCCAAAAACAAAAAGCAGACAGTTTAAGAAGAATTTCAGATGCTAGAAGAATTGCATTAGAGGCTATTAAAAAGTTTGACACAGGGAATTCTTCTGAAGGAGTTGAACTTGCAGCAAAAGCCTATGATACACTCCCCTCAAGCGGCAAAAAGAAGAGATATACTGAAATATACTCTGCTTTAAATCGAGCGCTACGTGAATTTAAAACTGGAACATCGCCTCAAGAACATTCATGTGGACTCAAGTTATTCGCAAAACATCCAAAATTAAATAAATTAGTATTTATTGATATGGAGGGTAATGTTTATAAACACACAATAGATAAAATCAAACTAATAAAAAATTCTGATCCAGAAGTAAGGTATTCTTCTCTGAAATACACCAATGATGGAGAGTACCTGATTTTAGGAACCGACCAAGGAACAGTTCAAATACTGAATAACGAGAATGAGGTAATAAACACACAAACTTTTGAGAATAAGATTAGTGAAATTTATGTTATGACCATCAATTCAGCAAATTATATACTCATTTTTGAAAAGGACAATATGCACTCAATAAAACTAGATAATGGAAGCCTTACAAGACAAAGCAAGGTTGTGCTTCCAAAGTTAAACACAAAATTACACTATATCAGTAAAGATTTTTCTAAAATGGTTATTTCTCAAAGCTCTAACGCATTTGTATATTCAATTGATATAGATCAAGAACAAATTGTATTAAGTGACGAAGATAAAATCGAAACGCCCAGTTTAATTGAATCTATCGAAATCTCATCAAATAACAAATATCTTGCGTTGGGTATGAAAAACGGATACATTCATTTGAGTTTGCTGAGGAATCAAAATAGGTATATCTATTCCAAAACAGTTTCCAGTCATAAGTCTGCTGTTTCATCAGTTAAATTTCACATCAGTAATGATGAGTCGCTACTTTTTTCATCAAGTTATGACAATAAAATACACGTTACTAACATTGATGAAGTAGATAATTATGCAATATTGAACGGACATCAAAGCTGGATTCGTCAAATTGAAATTAGCAATGACAGAAAGCAGATTATTTCAATTTCAGAGGATAAAACCTTACGATATTGGTTTATTGATCCCGAAGACATCGTCAAACGATTGAATGAAACTAAAAACTAATTTTTTATGAAGAACTATTTAAAAAAAGGATGGATACTGATTTATTTTTTCTGTTTATGTATTTCAATACATAGCCAAGAAACGACAGAATGTTCCGTTAATCTATCAAGTTTAGAATCAAATTACAAATTTGGAAGATTTGATTTTGTGGAAAAGTCCTTGCAAGGGAAATTAAAAGATTGCTCAATTAGTGTTCAGGAAGCAGGGTATCGTTTGTTAGCAATGAATTCAATTGCAATGGATTCAATAGATGCAGCAAAAAAGTACATAAAAAAATTATTGAAAATCAATAGCAACTACCAAGAAAGACTCAAAGATCCAATTCTTTTTAAACAATTGTTGGAGAGATTAAGAGTTGGCAGCGTTCCAAAGGTGACATCTGTTTCAAAATTTGCAGAAAATTTAAATGAAGCTCCAGCAAATATCAAAATTGTAACCAGAGAAGAAATCAAGGAAAGAGGTTATATGGATCTAGAACAAGTCTTTCATGATTTGCCAGGCTTTGATATATCAAGGACTAGCGGGGGTACCTACTCTAGCATATATATGGGAGGCTACAGAACATTCAATAACAACGATAGAACATTATTTTTAATCGACGGTATTGAAGACAATGATTTATTCAGCAATAAAATTTGGTTATCCAGACAATACCCTTTGTCTAATCTAAAACAAGTAGATGTCATTTACGGGCCTGCCTCCACCATGTATGGGGCCAATGCTTTTACTGGAGTAATTAATCTCACCACTTTAACTCCTAGTGATTTAATTCCTTCACTAAAAGAAAGTATAGGAATTACTGGATTTTATGAACTAGCCTCATTCAATACAAAAGCTGCAGATGTTACTATAGCTTTTAGAAAAAATAAGTTATCAGGAACCGTAACAGGAAGGTTCTTTCATTCAGATGAATTTGACAGAAGTGGTTTTGACGATTTTGATTACAAATACAGTCCACCAAGCTTATCACATTACCAAGGCCTAAAAATGGATATAGACCCAACAATTACTGCAAATGAGTATGTAACCATAAATACTGCTGAAGATTATGCCTCATATACTTTATTGGGAGCACAAAAAGCTCGCGAACTCGACTCAATCGGCTTTGTGACAGACGGTGTTTACAAGGATATTAGGTATTCAAATAGAACCAGAGATCATTATCTATTGGCTAAAATAACATATGATAAATTAACATTTGGACTACAACACTGGAATAGAGAAGAAGGACTTGCTTGGTTCAATGACACTGAACATGCAGGGACAAACAACGGAAATATTTGGAATCCAGTCAATAAACTATACTACTTAAAATACGATGATACCAACTCCTCAAAAAAATGGAGTATTATTAACTTGGTATTGTTTAAAGAACATGTATTAGACGAAAATACAAGTCTAGCGAAATTTGATAGAGGTTATAAAGACTATAAAAGAGGTAGAAATGATTATCTAAATGATAGGATTGGTTACAGAGAACTCCTTGAAGGAAAAGTTCCCGAATGGAGAAAATTGAATGTCTATTTGAGGTCTTGGCAGATAAGGGAAGAATTAAAGGTCATATATTCCAACACTCATTTTAATCTTGTATCAGGAGTTGAAGCTAGGTATAGTGCTATTCAAGAAAGATATTCGTATGATGCAGAGAGTCTACCACAAATCCCGATACATTATAGCAAAGATTTAGGGGTCTATGCTCAAGGAAATTATTCGAAAAATGACTTAAAAATTGTTTTAGGAGGAAGGCTTGATTACAATAAAATTGATGACGATGGAGGGTACGGAACAGTATTTAATCCTAGACTCGCTTTTTTGTACTCGCCTAAAAATTGGGTTTTTAAAGGGATTTATTCAGAAGCATTTAAAGACGCCACCAGTTTTGATAAATATTCTACTGTTCCAGGTCAAAGGGATATCCCAAATCCTTCGCTTCCGCCTGAAAAAGTTAAAAATGTTGAGGTTTCAATCTCTTGGGATAACTCTGCAACAGAAAAAAGTTGGCCTAAATTTTTGATTGAAACTTCTGCATACAGTACAAACTACTCGGGAATTATCAAAACTGTAGGAGCTGAAGGTAGTCGCCAAAATAAAAATGCTGGAGCCCTTGAAATATTTGGAGCACAACTGAATTCATTTATAAAATTTAGTAAAACCCTTCAACTAAACTTCAATTATACTTTTACCGGGTGCATAACATTTTGTCGTTTTAAGCAGCTTTATTTTTATCAGTACAGATTAGGTTAACTACTTTGTTCCATTTATCACTCAGTTTAGTTGTTCTTAATGTGAGCATATTCTGAGCTCCAATCTTAGACCAACGTTGTCCA
>JABSPP010000217.1 GCA_013214275.1 Flavobacteriaceae bacterium | reverse complement strand
GGCTTCAATATTGGATAAGATAATAAAACGCTGTGCAATGCATGAGCCTGTGGCTATAAGAGAACTAAAACTAATTGCGACCTAAATGGGTAACCCTAAAATATTTTTTGTCTTAGTAGCCCTATTCCTTCATAAAAGCTACAAAGTTAATGCTCAAAACAACCCTGCCAAATATTCAGAGGACTATTTTAGTGCTACCCAATGGCGTAATATCGGCCCTTTTCGTGGTGGTAGAAGCGCTGCTGTTACAGGAGTTAAAGGTAAAGCCACTCTTTTTTACATGGGTTCTACTGGTGGAGGTGTGTGGCGCACTACCGATGCTGGAAATACTTGGAAAAATATTTCTGATGGTTTTTTTGGAGGATCGGTTGGTTCTATTGCTGTAAGTGAATTGGACAACAATGTTATTTATGTTGGAAATGGTGAAAAAACAGTTCGTGGAAATGTTTCCTCTGGTGATGGGGTATGGAAAACTGTTAATGCAGGAAAAACATGGGAACACGTGGGGCTTAAAAATGCACGTCATATCCCTAGAATTCGCGTACATCCTAAAAACCCTGATATCGTTTATGCTGGTGTTTTAGGAGACCTCTACAAGTCCTCGGAAGAAAGAGGAGTCTATAAATCTACTGATGGTGGAAAAACATGGACTAAAAAATTATTTGCCAACAAAAATGCTGGAGTTGTAGATTTGATCATAGATCCCAACAACCCAAGAATTTTGTACGCCACCACTTGGAATGTAAGAAGAACACCATACAGCCTATCGAGTGGAGGTGAAGGCTCAGCACTTTGGAAAAGTACCGATGAAGGTGAAACATGGATGAATATTTCTACAAATAAAGGATTACCAAGTGGAATCTGGGGAATTAGTGGAGTTGCTGTTTCTCCTGTGAATTCTGATATTGTTTATGCTCTGATCGAAAACAAAAAAGGAGGAGTTTATAAATCTCTTGATGCTGGAAAAACATGGCGCTTGATCAATAGCGAGCGTAAATTACGTCAGCGTGCTTGGTACTATACCCGAATTTATGCGGACACACAAGACCAAAACATTGTGTATGTGATGAATGTTCGTTATCACAAATCCACAGACGGTGGAAAAACTTACAAAACCTTTAATGCACCACACGGAGATCATCACGATCTATGGATTGCCCCAGAAGACAATCAGCGTATGATTATCGGAGATGACGGTGGTGCGCAAGTTTCTTTTGATGCTGGTGAAAACTGGACAACCTACATGAATCAGCCCACCTCACAATTTTATCGAGTGACTACTGATGATCACTTCCCTTATCGTATCTATGGCGCACAGCAAGACAACTCAGCGGTTCGGATAGCCCACAGAACCCAAGGAAGATTTATCGGAGAATCTGACTGGGAATCTACTGCTGGTGGAGAAAGTGCTCACTTGGCAATTGATCCAACCAACAACGATATTGTTTATGGAGGAAGTTATGGAGGGCTGTTAACAAGGGTAAATCACAAAACAGGAGAGACAAGAGCCATCAATGTTTGGCCAGACGACCCTATGGGTCATGGAGCGGAGGATTTTAAATATCGTTTCCAATGGAATTTTCCCATTCTATTTTCTCCTCATGAAAAGAACAAGCTCTATGCAGCCTCTAACCATCTCCATGTAACTTACAATGAAGGGCAATCGTGGGAAATCATCAGTCCTGATTTGACAAGAAATGATCCTACAACTTTAGGGCCTTCTGGAGGCCCAATTACCAAAGATAATACAGGAGTAGAATACTATGCTACAATCTTTGCTGTGCAAGAATCGAAGTACGAAAAAGATGTAATTTGGACAGGCTCTGATGATGGACTTGTACACATCACAAGAGATGGAGGCAAAAATTGGTTGAACGTGACTCCAAAGAAAATGCCAGAATGGATGATGATCAATTGTATAGAAGTAGATCCATTTACTAAAGGAGGAGCCTATATAGTAGGCACAAAGTATAAGTCAGGAGACTATCAGCCTTATATCTATAAAACAGAAAATTATGGAAAATCTTGGAAACAGATGACCAACGGTATCGGGAGTGAAGATTTTACTCGCGCTTTACGAGCCGATCCCAAGAGAAAGGGATTACTCTACGCAGGAACAGAAAGAGGGATGTATATTTCATTTGATGATGGTAAAAATTGGCAAGCATTCCAGTTGAATTTACCGATTGTTCCGATTACAGACTTGGCGATTAAAAACGACAATTTGATTGCCGCTACCCAAGGACGATCTTTTTGGATGATTGATGATTTAACTCCTCTACACCAGTTGGATACGGATATGACAAAAGAAGAAGTTATCTTGTTCAAACCCAAGGATAGCTATCGAATGAGTGGGGGACGTGGAGCAACTTCCAAAACGCAAGGGACCAATCACTACGGAGGTGTTGCTATTAACTTTTTTATTAAAGAACAAAAAGAGGAGAATCCTGTTTCTATGAGTATCTATGAAAGTAATGGTAAGCACATCAAAACGTTTAGTACAAAACCTAACAAAGAGAAAAAAGAAGGAAAGCTAGACCTGAGTGATGGGAACAATATTTTTTATTGGGATATGATGTATTCTGGAGCAGAAAGGGTGCAAGGAATGATCCTCTGGTGGGCTTCTTTGAGTGGTCCTATGGCTTTACCAGGGGACTATAAAGTTACTCTAAAGGTAGGCGATGTCGAAAAAACACAAGGCTTTACGATTCTTAAAAATCCAATTTCTGAAACTACTTTAGCAGATGCAAAAGCTCAGTTCGATTTTATTAATGACATTAATGATAAAGTGACTGAGATTCACAAGGCATTAAGGAATATTAAAAAGGTAAGAGATCAGATAAATACACTCAAAAAATCCATCAAGGATCAAGAGAAACACAAAGAATTATTAGACTTTGCAGATATGTTGGCTAAAGATTTAACAGCTGTAGAGGAAGCTTTATATCAAACTAAAAGTAAAAGCCGTCAAGATCCACTCAACTTCCCAATTCGTCTGAATAACAAGTTGGCACATCTGAATTCACTAACTCGAATTGGAACTTACAGACCAACACAGCAGGCTATTGATTTTAAAAATGAAATTTCTAAAGAAATTGATGCTGAGCTTGCAAAGTTATATTCACTATTTAACAACGAGATTAAAGAACTAAACAGCAAGGTTAAAGACAGTCAGATTGATTTTATTCAGTTAGACTGATATTTGGAGTCTGGATAAGATTTGCGAAACAAAACTAGAAAAGCGGCGATTAGCGTCGCTTTTTTTTGGTAATATAAACTTGTACAATGGGCATCACAATTCCAAATATAAGGGAGTAAATTAGTCGGGTTAATCCATTAAACTCTCTGTTAAAAACTAGACTAAATAGGTAGGATACGATCATATATATCCCTGCCATGATAGCAGCAGATATTACAAATTTCATAATATTCACCCTTATTTTAGTTTTTTATTATGATGATGCCGATCGTGATCTCTTTGGGTTTTGATAGCCAGTTTCTTTTCAAAAGATTCCTGTAAATCTACTCCTGTTTGGTTGGCCAAACATAA
>JABSPP010000216.1 GCA_013214275.1 Flavobacteriaceae bacterium | reverse complement strand
CAAGTTCACAGTCAACAGCTGCTATTTCCTGTGAGTATTTCTTTTTCCTCTGAGGAGATTGAAACCATTTACAGTCTTAAATCCGACTTAGAGAGTGTAGGCTTTGTTTTTGATGAGTTTACCAAAGATTCTGTAACAGTACATGGTATTCCAACGTCTATTAACGAGAGTGATGTGACTCATATTTTGGAGGAGTTACTGGAAAATGTAAATCTCGATGTTCCTGAGGCTGATTATCATCCTTTTGATTTAATGACGAAATCGCTGGCAAAATCACTAAGTATCAAAACAGGAACCTACCTCTCCCAAAAAGAACAAGAAGCATTGGTGGACGATTTGTTTTCTTGTCGGGAACCATCCATTGCTCCCGATGGAAAGCCCACTTTTAAGATATTGAATATCAATGAAATTGATCAACTATTCCAAAGCTAAGCTATGTTGAGATTGACAGATACTATCAAGCACCTAATTATTGTCAATGTTATTTTTTACATTGGAATGCTAATAGTACCAAGTCTGTACAATTGGTTTGCATTAAGATTTCCTAAAAATGACGATTTTGAAGTCTGGCAAATCATCACACACATGTTCATGCACAGCCCATTATCTGTATTACATATTTTCCTAAATATGTTAGCACTATGGATGTTTGGTACACCTTTGGAACAAATGTGGGGGAGAAATAAATTTTTATTTTTTTACATTTCCTGTGGCCTTGGCGCAGTGTTTATTCCTTGGGCTTTAGACTTTTTCCTAATTGATACAAGTCTAGAGATATTGAGTAATGCTGGATATGAAAAGGAAATGGTCATTGCATCATTAAAAGAGGGAAGATATGATGGTGACTGGGAAAATATTGTTGGTAGCTTTAGATTAAAGAGTTTGTTCGCCTACAATACGTCATCAGTAGGTGCCTCGGGAGCAATCATGGGATTATTAGCTGCTTTTGGGTTAAATTTTCCAAATGCAAAGTTAGCTTTGATCTTTTTTCCTGTACCTATCGCAGCTAAGTATTTTATCCCTATTTACTTAGGGTATGAAATTTTTGCAGGGATTAGTGGTGGAACTTCTATTTTAGGAATGAACATCGCCCATTTTGCTCACGTAGGAGGAGCGGTGACTGGAGGACTTATAGCTTGGTATTGGAAAAAAAATCAATTTAAAATGCGTTAATTCTATGAGTATTCTAAACGAGATTAAATACAGGTTTAAAAATGGATCGATCGTTGAGCAACTGATCTTTATCTTTGTTGGAATCTCCATTTTTACTGCCTTAGCGGGTTCTTTTTATGGTCTTTCAGGACGGAAAACGACATTTTTTACCGATTGGTTTGCGCTTTCTCCTTCATTTGATCTTTGGTTAAACAAACCGTGGACTCTGGTGACTTTTGGCTTTTTACACGATGGATTCCTCCACATTCTCTTTAACTGCATTGCATTGTATCTTTTTGGGAGATTGTTTTTGGATTTCTTCACTCCCAAGCAACTACTGACTTTTTTTCTTTTGGGGACTGTTTTTGGAGGGATGATGTTTATGTTGAGCTACCATATTTTTCCAGTTCTTGCAAATAGGTATCCATTTCCAATTGTAGGTGCTTCTGCTGGGGTTTCAGCCATTATGATTGGTTTGGCCACATACATCCCCAATTATCAGCTTCGCTTCCGATTTATAGGGGATGTCAAAGTATGGCATATCGCTGCCTTTTTCATCTTTATGGATCTGATCTCTCTAGCAGGTGATAATGGTGGGGGACATTTTTCACATCTTGGTGGCGCCCTGTTCGGTTACTTATACATATCTTTTGCCGGTGGAAAAAAGTGGGATTTTTTTGATGTGTTCTCCAGTATTTTCCGTAGAAAGCGAACACCATTAAAAACAGCTTATAATTCAAAAAAGAAGAAAACTCAGCCATCAAGAACGGTGAAATCTGATACGCAACAACAAATTGATACAATTCTAGATAAAATCAGTACTTCTGGGTATGACACTTTGAGTAAAGAAGAAAAAGAATTTCTATTTAAGCAAAGGAAGTAATTCTTCTCCTTTAAAAAGGATCATTGGAAATGAATTATTTCTTGAAAAAGCTTGTAAAAGGATCGGTCAAATAACAATCAATGACTCAACAGAATACAATAGGTCGCTGCCGAATACTCAATATGAACTTCAACATGTGAAAAAGAAAAAATCAACATCTGTATTCAATCGTTTTCTGCTACTTATCAATTTTTTGGTAGTGATGATTCTTTTAGTCGCTTACATCCTCCCATATATATCCCCTATCAAAGCCCCGATCCTTGCAGTTGTAAGTTTGCTATTTCCGCTTGTATTTGTCATCAATATATTATTTATCATTTTTTGGGTTATTCGCAGGAAAAGATATGCTTTTCTCTCTATTCTTGCTTTTGCATTGGGGTTTGGCTATATCAATAGTATATATAAATTATCGGGCGAGGAACAAATTCAGCAAGGAGATCTTAGCCTAATGAGTTATAACGTTCGGATGTTCAATCATTATCAGTGGAGCTCTTCGGATTCTATTGCAGAGAAAGCTAGTCATTTTATCCAAACACAGTCTCCAGATATTCTTTCAATTCAGGAATATTACAATGATCCTAGAGCGCAGTTTGCTTATCCCTACAGTTATGTAAAAATGAAAAGTAAGACACATAAATTTGGACTTGCCATCTACTCGACTTTTCCGATAATAAGCAGTGGATCCCTAGAATTAGATAGTTCTTCTAATAATATCATTTTTGTTGATGTTGTTATCAAAAAGGATACAGTGAGGGTTTACAATGTCCATTTAGAGTCGCTAGGGTTAAATCCAAACAAAGAGAATTTTGGAGAACGGGATTCAGATCAACTGATTAATCGCATGAAAAGTGCCTTTAGAAAGCAAGGGATTCAGACAGAAAAATTCTTGAATTTCCAGAAACAGTGGAAGGGTAAAAGCATTGTGATGGGAGACTTCAACAATACTGCTTTTTCTTGGGTATTTAAGAAAATAAGTAACCACAGACAAGATGCTTTTAGAGAAGCTGGGAAAGGCATAGGGAGCACTTTTGACTACAGCTATCCTCTACGAATTGATTTTATTCTGCCAGATATGGATTTTGAAATCCACTATTTCAAAACATTTGACAGAGATTATTCAGATCATTTTCCTATTCTAGCCAAACTAAGCTTGAAATAGCTTAAAATTTATTTTTTCTTCTTTTCTACGCAACCTTTTCTATCTTCTACATACTAGATATTAGACACACACAGGTATTCTGAAGCAGATAACTAGAATTATCAATGTTCTTTTTAAATTTCTGGTTAATGCAAACGCCTTTGTAAACATATCTTATCTGAGGTAAAACCTAGTCGAGGGAATGTTTAAACAAAAAACCCTTGTAAAGGGATTAGTTAATTTTAAATGAAAAAACTTTAGACTAAAAACAAATGAGAAGAATACTGCTACGATATTGTATCATTATCGTAGGCTCTGCTGATTTTCTAAGTTATTGATTATAAATAACTGTAATTCAATTTATTCATTGAATAATTTTAGATTAA
>JABSPP010000215.1 GCA_013214275.1 Flavobacteriaceae bacterium | reverse complement strand
TATTTGTATGATATTGATGGAAAGATAAACACTTAACTTTGGTTTAGATAGTACAAACATAAGGGCTAACGCGGCATCCAACCATCTTTTTATTAAAATGACATATGATCAAAAATACCGCAATGTTTCATCAATAGCAGTGAGAGGCATTTTAAATAATAAATGGCTTTTGAATACCCTAAAACGATATTTTAAAAAGCGTCTTTTGCATGTTTAATGCACACTAACTGTGTGATTTCTAACACTTCTTATTGTTGAGGTAACGACCATTATTTAGCCAATCACTCAAAACGGATTTCTCCATGTTAAAACAACCAGTTTAAAACCAACAACACGGTTATCAAATTCTTGAATCCCACAAGTCAAAAATAATTATTTTTTTGATCAAACCTCAGATTATGAAAAAGGTTCATGATATTTTAATACTTTAGCACAAAGAAGAAAGCTAGATGAATTACCTAGAACATATTGGTAGATATTTTTTAATGCTAGGGCAAGTTTTTAAAAGGCCACAAAGAGGTCGAGTTTTTAGGTCTGCAATCTCCCGTGAATTGGATGAACTCGGTTTAAAATCTCTAGGAATCATTATGTTTATCTCCTTTTTTATTGGAGGAGTCATTGCCTTGCAAACAGCACTTAACATAGAAAGTCCGTTTATCCCAAAGTTCCTTATTGGCTTTGCTACAAAAAGATCTGTTATTCTAGAATTTGCACCTACATTTTGCTCTATCATATTGGCAGGAAAGGTAGGTTCTTATATTACATCAAGTATCGGGACCATGCGAGTAACAGAGCAGATTGATGCATTAGAAGTTATGGGAATTAACTCTTTAAATCATTTAGTACTTCCAAAGATTATTGCAACGGTTTTCTTTTATCCCTTCCTAATTGTACTGTCTATGTTTTTGGGAATCTTAGGAGGGTATGTTGCCGGTGTAACCTCAGGAATTTTCTCAGATGTAGATTACCTCATTGGAATTCAATCCGATTTTAATCCCTTCTTAGTGCGATATGCAATCATTAAAACCCTAGTTTTTGCCTTTATCATTGCTACGGTTCCATCCTATCACGGATACTACGTAAAAGGAGGCTCCATTGCCGTAGGAAAGGCAAGCACACAATCCGTTGTCTGGACAATTATTATCATTGTGATTGCCAATTACTTTCTAACACAAATGTTGCTCACCTAATGATCGAAGTAAAAGACATACATAAGGGATTTGGTGGTACTGAAGTACTCAAAGGGATTTCAACCACATTTCAACCGGGTAAAACAAGCCTAATCATTGGACAAAGTGGATCTGGTAAGACCGTTTTTTTAAAGTCATTAATCGGTTTACACACACCAGAAGGAGGAACTATCGCATTCGATGGAAGAATCAATACTCAATTTACAACAGAAGAAAAAAGACAGTGGCGACAAGAAATTGGGATGGTATTTCAAGGAAGTGCCTTGTTTGACTCACAAACAGTAGAAGAAAACGTTGTTTTTCCATTAAAGATGTTTACCAAACAGTCCGATAAAGAAATGCTAGACCGAGTAAATACTGTGTTAAAACGTGTAAACTTAGAAAACTCAAACACAAAGTTTCCAGCAGAGCTTTCCGGAGGAATGCAAAAAAGAGTAGCGATCGCTAGAGCCATTGTCATGAATCCCAAATACCTATTTTGTGACGAGCCCAACTCAGGATTAGATCCAAATACCGCCATTGTTATTGACAATCTAATTCAGGAGATTACCAAAGAATATCAAATTACCACGGTGATTAACACCCATGATATGAACTCAGTAATGGAAATTGGAGAGAACATAGTTTTTCTAAAAGACGGAATAAAAGCATGGGAAGGCACAAATCAAGATATTTTTAAAACAGACAATCAAGCTGTGGTAAATTTTGTCTATAGCTCAGAATTATTTAAAAAAGTAAGGCACGCGTATTTGAATGAAACTAAGCAATAATTTAGTTTGAAATTCAAAATATTGCTTTTATATTTGCACCCGCTAAGCGTAAAGCGACCGGGTAGCTCAGTTGGTAGAGCATCTCCCTTTTAAGGAGAGGGTCCTGGGTTCGAGCCCCAGCCCGGTCACTTTTTTTGTCATAAAGCCGAGTCATATTCATCTTAAAATAATCATTGAAATCATTGAACTCTCGGTGTTACATTTCAACTCTCAATCCATCGCTCAATTTTCATTGCAACTCAAAAAAGCCATTCTTTTTTGTATATTTCCATTTTAAATCAATTACCTCGGGGAGCGTCCACGAAGTATTCAAAGGAAACTATTTTAATCATTTCGAGGCAAGCCTCGAGGGAATAAATCCTCGACTATCGCCTTGTGATTAAATGATTAAACACCATTGGTATTATCATTCTAAGTTTGAAAAATGGAAGAGAATACGTCCCAAAAAGAAACAGTAGAGCAGTCTAAACAAAAGATTCAGGAAGAGGCTTTAGGTCTATGGAAAAGCTCAAAGAAGTTTATCATAGAACTGTTGGACTTTAGAGATGAAACCGATCGGACAGCCACCATTGAAGCAATTAAAGCAGACATCCCTTTTAAAGGTGCAACGGCATGGATCTTGATCTTTGCTGTTTTTGTAGCATCTGTTGGTCTAAACGCAGATTCAACCGCTGTGGTAATCGGAGCCATGCTTATCTCGCCACTCATGGGGCCTATTCTAGGAGTCGGGATGTCAATTGCCATTAATGACATTGATACTCTTAAAAAATCCATGATCAACCTGGCCACTATGATTGTGTTAAGCTTGATTGCTTCTTTCCTTTTTTTCTATCTATTTCCTTTAAATGAGGATAATTCAGAATTGTTAGGGAGAACAAAACCAGACATTCGTGATGTATTGATCGCTTTCTTTGGAGGGCTGTCGCTAATGGTCGCAAGAACAAAGAAAGGAACAATAGCGTCAGTAATTTTTGGTGTGGCAATTGCCACAGCCTTAATGCCACCATTATGTACTGCAGGCTATGGATTATCTCAAGGCAACTGGGAGTATTTTTTAGGAGCAATGTACTTGTTCTTAATTAACACCATCTTTATCGCTTTAGCCACGTTTCTAGTCCTAAAATTGTTGCGTTTCCCTATGCTTAAATATGTAAATTCCTTACGTAGAAAACGAATTGCACAGTTAGCGTCCCTAACAGCAGTTGTTGTGATGGTTCCAGCGATATTAACCTTTTTAAATGTCCTCAAAGAAAGTGGGTATGAGCAAGATTACGCTAAGTTTCTGGAGAAAGAAATTTATAACAATACTAACCTTTGGCTACAGCGCGAAAAAATGGATATGGAAGGTAAAACGATTAGGCTCTTTTTCAACGGAGAAGTCAATGATGTGACGGTATCTGATCTCAATAATGAAATTAAAGCGTATAAGAATATCAAAGATTTTGAACTGATGATTGATGGAAACAAAACTCGAAGTTTTGATAAGCTATCAGAATCGTTAGACAGAGCATATAATCAGTTAGACGAAAAAGAAATTATTATTCAAGGGCTGCAAAAAAGAATCATAGATTTAGAGCAGACCATTGCCGACTTAAACAACAGCCGTGAAC
>JABSPP010000214.1 GCA_013214275.1 Flavobacteriaceae bacterium | reverse complement strand
AAACCAAAGGAAAGAAATTATTGAACTTTTTCTAGGATTACAACATAGAAGCGATAGCAGCGGCATCCTTTTTTGTCCTGATAAGACAAAAAAGATATAGCGGATAGCACGACCTGAAAGGGAACACCCACAAACGGAAAAAAGGATGGGTTTACCCCTTACGACTAGTGTAATTTCTACGTTAAAACTCCCATAATTTTTTTATATTGCAAACTACTGAATGTCATTGTATTTTACTTAGAAAAATACAGTACTCATTTCTCTAACAACATCAAAATCAATGGCAAAAAAAGCAATCAAAGCTCTTTTAGACGATGCATTAGATAGTTCGATAAAACAAATTTCTGGTCAGGATGCAGCTTTTTTGTATGCTGAAAGTGCACTTAATCCGATGCTTATCGGGACATTAATTATTGTTGAAGATTCTCTAAAGTTTCGTGATTTTAAAGCCATTTTAGCATCAAAATTACATTTAATGCCCAAATTTAGACAGCGGCTATTGAACGTTCCTTTGAATCTAGATTTTCCTTATTGGGTGGATGATCCTCATTTTGATCTTGATTTGCATCTGAACAGAATTAAATTACCAGATCCTGCGAACTGGAAAACACTTCGAGAGACGACTGCGTCTGTTTTTAGTGCTTCGTTAGACCTGCGTCGACCGCTATGGTCTATGACATTTATTGAGGGATTGGACGAGATTTCACAAATTCCTAAGGGATCGGTTGCTATTTTAACTAAGGTACATCACACCATGGTTGATGGTGCCTCTGGGGTGGGAATCATGGGGTTGTTATTTGATAAGACTTTAGGGGATAAAGAAGCTGCCATCCCAGCTCCAAAACCTTTTGAACCCGAACCTCTGCCAGAAGAACTGAGTCTGCTGTTAAAAAGTACTTCTAAATTTATGAAGGACCCTCTAAAGATTCCAAAAATAGTCGCTGAGACTGCTTCTACGGTGATAAAAAAACAGACAAAAAAAATGATTGGGAGGAATAAAACATTGAATTCAAAATCGTTTTCTGTTCCCAAAACCATTTTTAACGAATCGATCTCTCCGAAAAGGACTTGGGGGACAGCTATTCTATTTTTTGATCGAATCAATGCTTTGAGAAAAGCGATGGGTGTGACTGTAAACGATGTTATTGTGAATATTTGTGCTGGTGCGATTAGGCGATATTTAATAGAGCGTGAGAAATTACCATCACAATCGCTGGTTGCAAATGTCCCCATATCAATCCGAGTTAAAGGAGAGCAACAGGATTTCGATAATAAAATTTCCAATATGTTGGTGCAAATTGGAACACACATTGAGGATCCACTAGATCGATTGGAATTTATTAAAGAACAGACAGAAATGGGGAAAGTGCGCCACAAAGCGGTTGGCGCAAAAAGCTTAATGCAAATGGCTGAAAGTGTACCTTTTGGTCTGGCCAATTTAGCCTCTGGTTTGTATAGCAAATACAATATTAAAGAGTTGCATCGTCCTCCCTTTAACGTCACCATTACCAATGTACCCGGACCACAAACTACCTTATATCTAAAAAATCATAAAATAGTTGGGGTTTTTGGGCTTACTCCTGTTGTAGACGGCTTTGGACTTATTATAGCCGCTTTTAGTTACAACGGATTGGTATCTATTACCACAACTTCGGATGCGAATACCATGCCCGATGCGGACAAATTCTCTCGTTACATAAGGGAGGAAGCAAATCAATTGGAGAAAATCATCCAATCTAGGAGTTTGAAAAAAGAAGATCAAAAAACAAAAAATATACTAGCAAGTCGAACTTTCTTCTCGGCTCTTAGAAAGTTTGTTAAAAAAGATGTAGAAATTACAAAAAAAAATCAGGGTTCATATCAATTTGAAGTAATCCAAGATCAGAAGTCGCATTTCTGGACTCTAAATATTACAGAAAAAGAAGGTGTTTTAAGAAAGAAAAGAAATCCAGCTCCTCAAGTATCGATGCGTATTAGTGATGATAATCTCATCAACTTATATCAAAACAAGTATCTGTTAAAAGAGTTAAAGATTCAAGGGAGAATTAGATTTGAAGGCGATAAGTCATATCAAGAAACTCTAATACAAATGCTATCTGACTTTTTAAGTAAATCATGAATTATACGACACATCATTTTACTACTCATGATCAAGAGCAACTATTCTATTACCACTGGAAACACAATGCTCCTAAAGGAGTGATACAAATTGCTCACGGACTTGGAGAGCACGCTGGGAGATACATACGAATAGCGCAAACTCTTTATGAGAATGGATATGAAGTCTATGCAAATGATCATAGAATTCACGGAAAATCCGTAGGGTCAAAAGAACATCGAGGGGTGTATAAGGGGAGGAATTACTTTGATGATGCCGTAGCAGATATGCATGTGTTTTCAAGAGTTATTCTGAAAGATCATCCAAAAAAGAAAATCATTTTACTAAGCCATAGTATGGGATCTTTACTAGGGCGACAATATGCTATCGAAAATGGTGATATACTCCAAGGTATGGTACTCTCTGGAACTGGAAGCTTTTTGAAAGGTATTGGGGATATAGGGCTGTTTGTTGCACGTACAATTAAACTTTTTAAAGGCAGAAAACGGTACAGTGGTCTATTAAAAACGTTATTTTTTGGCGAATTTAACAAAAAATTCAAACCCAACAGGACTAAGGTAGATTGGATTAGTAGCGACCCCAGTGAAGTTGATGCATTTGATCAAGATCCTCTTCGTATAGAGAATTTCTCCATTAGCATGTACATAGATATCTTAAAGGGAAGTAAAAAGGTCAATCAACCTAAAACGTTTCATGCGACGCCTAATGCGCTTCCAATTTACATCTTCTCTGGCGATCAAGATCCTGTTGGAGAAATGGGAAAAGGGGTTAAAAAAGTAGCAGATCAATATTCCCATTACGGAAGTGAGGACCTTACATTGAAGTTGTACACTGATGGGCGACATGAAATGCTTAACGAGGTAAATAAAAATGAGGTTGAAAAGGATTTACTGCAATGGTTAGACGCGCTTGTTCAAAAAACAACTTAGTGGGCCTGTAATTTTAATGACATCATGGAAAACAACAAAACACTTTATACTTCTTTTACTAAGCTCGCCGTTAAGGTTGCCACAACCAATGATTATTCGCTAAAAAAAGCCAAGAGTATCGTTGCTTCTACATTTGAAAATCACGTGTATGAGAATATCATTTTAAAATCTATAGACAACGACGAATTCAACAAGGAGATATCACTTATCAAACTGGCCAACGAATGCTTGAATGTTTGTGAAGAATTTGGTCCCGATAGAGATTACATTACTTTGGTGACCGTCCTTGAAGAGATCAACAGGGTTACGCTGATAAAAGATGTGAAAAAGGATATCTCCTCCCCTATTGTTCAGCATTTTAAAGAAGAAATCAACCGAATCAATAAGAACATCCCTGCACCTCCAATGTTCAATGTAGTTTTAGAATCAAGAGCTGCCTTGGAATGGGGTAGTATGTTCGGGTTGTATCACATACTACCAAAGAAAAAGCAAGGTAATAACCGCCCTGTTTTACTGATGCCGCCTTATCTTGGAAGCGAGCGCTCTACTAGATTTGTGCGTAAATATTTAAAGGCTGCTGGATTTGCT
>JABSPP010000213.1 GCA_013214275.1 Flavobacteriaceae bacterium | reverse complement strand
TCTTTGATATTGTCGTATTGAGGTAGCCCCTGAGCGGTCAATTCCCACAACGATGCTTCTAACGCACTTCGCTGCAGCGTAAAGCTTTGTTGAGTAGACTCCCATTCAGTTCGGATCGTGAGAAGCGTTTGGTACTGACCATCGGTCAATTCGAGTGTCTCTTTGTGGTTTAAGAAAAAAGCTTGCTCTCCAACGTGGTATAAATGCAGCGCTCCACTGACACCGGGTAAGCTTTCATTTAATGGAGAACCAGATATCTGTGTTTTATTTTGTTCAGGTGGTGTACCCATCATTGAGCTGTTTTTCATCATCATTTTGCACATCATTCCCATGCACGATTTCCCGCGCATTGGCATCATGCCTTTATTCTTACTCTTTCCCATTTTCATTGTGTTTGTTGCTGAAAGTGGCATTGATGATGTATTGAGTGAAACACTGGTATCACTCGGATTTACACTCTCATTGCTTTTTGGCTGGGTCGCTAATGAATTGTCTAACGAGCGCAAAGCGGTTTGGATTTTAGCGAAGTCATCAACGTTTAACTCAGGCTGAGTTTCTTTAGTTTCTGATGAATTGTTTTTTTTGTCTGGCTCAGTACTTTGTGGTACTGCTGAGCACGCGGTTGTGAATAAGACACTCACTAATACCAGCGTCACAATAATCGCTATACGGTAGGGTTGGTGATAAACTCTATTATTCACAACGGCATACTCCTAATTAAAATATTAATCAAAAACCACGGTCAAACTCGACCATGTCATAACGCGTAATTTCGCCATCCAGCACAATAGCTTCCGCGAAGTGCTTATCCTTAGTTTTTCCAAGACGAATTTTCCCAACGAACTCTCGTGAATAGCTGTTTTCACCTTCTGAGATTGCTGTAGGGTCGTAGACAGTTCTATAGACATTAAAAACTTGATGTTCCTTCAAACCATCCGTATCAGATACACATACCACTGCTTGCTTATCATCGACTGTAACAACTTGCCCACTCATGATGTAGTCGTGATAAACCTGGCTTGCGCATCCTCCGAGGAGTCCAACTGACAAGACTACAATTGAAAAAAACTTAATTAATTTATTCATGTAAAATTCCTGTGATTATTGAAATAAGCGAGACAGCAGGTCACCTCCTGCCTCGTAACGTGGTGATTAGCTCTATTTGTGTTTATGTATTGGTTTAGACTTTTCAGCGGTGTGCCCCATCATTTGGCTCATCATGTCTTCCATCATCGACATACGCTGTTCCATCATTTTCATTTTGTCTTCGGTGGACATATCAGTGTGTTTGTGTTTCATTCCTTTTCCCGCTTTCATCCCCATCGAGTCGCTTCCTTCCATCATGCCCATCATGTCTTGCATCTTTTGGGCATGCTCATGCAACATGGCTTCGCGCTTCTCCGGATCCGATTCACTCTTAACGGCATCCAATACTGCGCGCATTTCTTCCATATGCGTCTGCATCTTTTGCATCATCTGACCATCCATCATCGGCATATCAGATTTGTCAGTCTGTTGATATGCAAAAGAAGTCGCTATTGGCGCAACGACTAAAGCACTGGCCAGTAATAGTGAAGTAAGCTTTTTCATAAGATTGTTTCCTTTGATTATGCTCAGTTGAGCGTTTTAGGTTTAAAGTTTACGTCTTGTCACCTTAATCTAATGTCTTAGACTCAGGTCAATAGGCTATATGGACGATAAAAACTCAGCTAAAGCTTCAAGCTCATCATCTGTAATCGGCATTTGCGGCATTGCGGACGACGAGTTATTAAATTGAGGCTCCTTAACTTTGCGCAAAAAGAATGCCCTGCCTTTTTCGCTAATAACATTATCCAGCGATGGACCGAGTGTTCCGCCTGCGCCTTGCACTTGATGACACCCCTGACAACCATATCGAGTGAGTACGTCACGTGGATTGACTGTTAATGATTTAGCCAGAGTCACCTCTACCGGTTGAGCAGGACTAGAAGCTATTTCCATGAATTCAAGAATGGCTTATACTTCGCTGCCGGTTAAATGCGCTTTTTCGCGCATGTGTGGCATGATCACTCTCCACTCACTGATAGAAAACTCACGCACAGGCCTACTGTTATGACAACGCGCACAGTTGTTATTAATTAACTCTGCGCCAGAAAGTGTGGTTTCATCGTCTGCCAAGTTCGGTAACGAAATAAATGTGATTAGTGCACATATAATTAATTTCTTGTTCATGATATCCCCTAGAATCCATAGCTGAATTGCACAGCAAACCGTGTATCATCAGGGCCTTCAACTACGTCTGTATCTTCATAGCCCACCTTAATAACTGAACGAGGGTCCAACCAATAGTTGACACCTACCATCCAGCGCTCCGCTTCTTCAATTTTATTGGTTTCAGCATATTCAAGGACCAATTCAGTACTACCTAGGGATTGAAAAGCATGCCCAACGAAGAAAGTACCTTGTAAAAACCATCCATTGCGTGAAAATGAGTCAATAGTTTGCTCATGATCTCGCTCAACAAATGAGTCCGTTTCAGTTTTAATATACTCGCCTCTGATGATGGCGTGAGTACTAATAAAGTTGATATCAAACCCATTGGCTGTGATATCTAGTTGTCCTTGTTCGTCGTAGGCACCTTAATAAAATGTTTATGTATTTAATCGTAGTGATTTCATTTCAACTGTAGTTGATTCAGATCAAAGCATCACAACGAATCGATTACGGTTTGATTACATTTCTGTAATCAAATCATTAACTTTATTTATCCATTCAAGGACTTTACTTATGCTGAAGCTATCAAACATATAAGTGAGCTTTCACTCTTCTACGAAATAGGCTTTTAAGATGTTGTATCAACAGACAGCACTAATATCAGGCGCTAGCTCTGGTATAGGACTTGCGCTTACAAAAGAGCTTCTACTCTCCTACCCTTTTATCCAGATCGTAGCACTTTGTAGAAATCCAGAAACTTTACAACAGCTTAAAAGGTCTTATGGGGATAGGGTCAGAATCGAGTGTATCGATTTCACTAATAGGGATTGTATTAAAAGCCTTCAAAACGTTGTCAATCAGCATACTCACTTTAGCTACCTGATCCATTGCGCAGGTGTTGTCATGCCATTTGGAGATATTAGCAACGTCGCCCCTGATGAGTGGGAGGCAACCCAATGGATAAATGTCGAAGTACCTCGCCTTTTAACGCAGATATGCTTAAAAAAATTTAGTCATAGCCGCGTGATGTTTTTAACCAGTGATTTGCCAGTACAACCCGTTGCTGGCGCCTCAGCTTATTGTGTGAGCAAAGCATCATTAAATATGCTGTGCCAGTGTTTTCAACGTGAAGTCGATAACGATATTGCTGTTTTTACAACTGTGGCTCCTGGAAACGTCGACACCAAAATGCAGGAAACGATAAGGCAAGCTTCAAATCACGCGTTGCCTGCATCGGAGTTAATGCGCAGTATGTATTCAGCAAACAAGCTTTTACCTCCCCGATTAGTTGCACAATATCTGCGACAATTGCTGAGCGATATCACGCCAAACACTTTTGGTAGTCGAAGTTGGAATCTACTTGAGAGTATTGTTGAAGTTTCACCTGCAAAACAGTCAAATTCTGATTCAATCACGCGGGCTACTGAAACAAGTTTGGTAGAACTGGCAAGTCTTGTTGACGGCGCATTCTGGTCACCG
>JABSPP010000212.1 GCA_013214275.1 Flavobacteriaceae bacterium | reverse complement strand
TTAGCAACCCATAGAGGTTATGATTCAGACCATCCACGTGTGGTTGGTGATGTTGGTAAAGCTGGTGTTGCTATTGACTCAGTTGAGGACATGAAAATTTTATTTGACCAAATACCGTTAGATAAAATGTCAGTTTCAATGACCATGAACGGAGCAGTCCTGCCCATTTTAGCATTTTATATCATCGCGGCCGAAGAACAAGGAGTAACACCAGATCAGCTTTCTGGAACCATTCAAAACGATATTTTAAAAGAGTTTATGGTGCGAAATACATTCATATATCCACCTGCACCCTCGATGAGAATTATTGCAGACATCTTTCAATATACCAGTCAATACATTCCAAAATTCAACTCCATTTCTATTTCAGGCTATCACATGCAAGAAGCTGGTGCCACGCCAGAAATCGAGTTGGCTTACACTCTGGCAGATGGATTAGAATACATTAGAAAAGGATTGGAGGTTGGGATGGATATCGATGCATTTGCTCCTAGACTCTCCTTCTTCTGGGCAATTGGAATGGATCATTTTAAAGAAATTGCAAAAATGAGAGCTGCTAGGATGTTATGGGCAAAAATTGTACAGCAATTTCATCCTAAAAATCCCAAATCTCTAGCACTAAGAACACATTGCCAGACCAGTGGTTGGAGTCTTACAGAGCAAGACCCTTTTAACAATGTCGCTAGAACAACTGTCGAAGCCATGGCCGCTGCTTTTGGTGGAACACAAAGTTTACATACCAATGCCCTTGATGAAGCAATTGCCCTGCCCACCGACTTCTCGGCACACATAGCAAGAAACACACAAATATACTTACAAGAAGAAACACACATCACCAAGACAGTCGATCCCTGGGCAGGAAGCTACCATCTAGAGCAATTAACAGAAGATATTGCGAACAACGCATGGAAACTAATTCAGGAAGTTGAAACACTAGGTGGAATGACCAAAGCAATAGAACAGGGAATTCCCAAAATGCGTATAGAAGAAGCAGCAGCTAAAAAACAAGCAAAGATTGACAGCGGACAAGACATTATTGTAGGCGTTAACAAATATCAACTCGAAGAAGAAGATCCACTGCATATATTAGAAGTAGATAATGAAGCCGTAAGAACATCACAAATAGAACGACTAAACCAGCTAAAATCAGATCGCGACTCAGAAAAAGCAGCTCAGTCACTAACGCATTTGGAAGAGGTCGCTAAGACAGGTAACGGAAATTTATTAGATTTGGCTGTAAAAGCAGCACGGCATAGAGCAACACTTGGAGAAATTTCTAACGCTCTAGAAACTGTTTTTGGAAGACACAAAGCTATTCATAAAACCATTTCTGGAGTGTATCGCAAGGAAATTAAAGACAATAAACTATTTAGAGAAGCTTCTACATTAGCAGATCAATTTGCTGCATTAGAAGGAAGACGCCCCCGTATTATGATTGCCAAACTAGGGCAAGACGGTCACGACAGAGGAGCAAAAGTAGTGGCGACAGGATATGCCGATCTTGGTTTCGACGTAGATATAGGCCCTCTATTTCAAACCCCAGCAGAAGCGGCCAAGCAAGCCGTAGAAAACGACGTACATATTCTAGGAATATCATCGCTTGCAGCAGGTCACAAAACCTTAGTTCCACAAGTTATTGCAGAACTCAAAAAATACAATCGAGAAGACATGATGGTCATTGTAGGAGGTGTAATTCCCGCCCAAGACTATCAATTTCTTTTTGATGCTGGGGCAGTAGGTGTTTTTGGACCAGGCACTAAAATTGCACAAGCCGCGATTGATATCCTAAAAATCCTTATTGATTCTATCGATGAATAGTTGTATATTCACTTGAATTTCAATCTCATCACAATGAAACAGTTTATTACCACGACACTAATTCTATTCGTATCAATCACTAGCTTCACTCAAAAGAAAAAAATCTCAAAAATAAAAAAGCACTTATTGCCTCCGTAGAAAAACACAAAGCAGCATTGATTCGCATCAGTGATCAGATCTGGGAGGCTGCTGAGACCGCTTTTGAAGAAACCCAATCTGCTGAAATCTTGGCAAGCTATGCAGAGCAACAAGGCTTTAACGTAGAACGCGGTGTCGCGGAAATACCAACAGCCTTTGTAGCCACCTACGGATCTGGGTCTCCTGTTATTAGCGTTCTAGGAGAATTTGACGCCCTACCCGGGATTTCTCAAAAAGTACAACCCACCAAGTCGCCATTGATAGAAGGAGGAAATGGACACGGCTGTGGACACAATCTATTTGGTGCGGGAAGCCTAGGAGCTGCCATCGCCATTAAAGAGCTTATTGAAGCAGGAAAAATTAAAGGAACAGTAAAGTTTTTTGGAACCCCATCAGAAGAAAAATTCTTTGGTAAGATCTGGATGGTCAATGCAGGACTTTGGGACGATGTAGATGTAAATGTCAGCTGGCACCCCAGCGCCAGTACCAAGGCAGATGTTCAGAGCTCACTAGCACTGGTAGATTTTAAAGTCGAGTTTTTTGGACAAGCGGCACATGCCTCTTCCGATCCTTGGAACGGAAGAAGTGCTTCCGATGCTCTAGAGTTGTACGCAGCTGGTATCAATTACTACAGAGAGCATGTAAAACCAACGGTAAGAATTCATTATCACATCCAAGATGGCGGTCAGGTTGTGAATGTAGTTCCAGATTACTCAAGACTTTGGGTAAGAGTCCGAGACACCAAACGTTCAGGTATGCTTCCAGTATATGAACGAATAAAAGAAATGGCTCAAGGAGCTGCTATCCTAGCCGATGTGGATTATAAAATTTCTCTGATCTCTGGGATCTATGAAGTATTGGTTAACCGTGAAGGAGGAAAAATCATGCAAAAAAATATTGAACTGCTGGGACCTATCCAATACACCGAAGAAGAAGTTGCATTTGGCAAAAAGATACAGGAAGCCACAGAAAAGCCTCAAGTGGGTTTAGATAGCAGCATCGGTCCTCTAGAAGAAACAAAAGAAAATCCAGGCGGAGGTTCTACAGACGTAGGCGATGTAAGCTGGAATGTGGCAAATATCAATTTACGCGTTACCACCGCTCCAAAAGACACACCTTGGCACTCGTGGGCTGTGGTGGCTTGTGGTGGAATGAGCATAGGACACAAAGGAATGATTTACTCCTCCAAAGCCATGTCAATGACCATGCTAGATTTATTTGAAAACCCAGAGTTAGTAGAAAAAGTCAAAGCAGAATATCTAAATCGAAAAGGTGAAGAAGTTTACGAAGCCATTATCCCAGAAGGACCTCCGCCAATCCCGAATCTCAAAAAATAAGGAGATATTTCACCTATAAAAATCTAGCAATTTTAAACTAGAAAGATTCTTAGCAAAAATATAAAGCGAATTTATAAATTGTTCTTTAGGGCGTTCCCTGCGGGTCGCGCTATCCACTATATCTTTTTTCCTTCTGCAGCTCTGCTATGGACTAGCAGAATACACTCAAATTATCAGCATCAATTACCTACAGTAATTAATAAAAAAGTAAAAAAGGATGCCGTTGCTATCGCTTACGCGGCACTAAAAAAGCCTTGCGATTAACAACCAACCAACTACCACTCTTTTGTCAAATCGTAATCAATCGCAAAAGGTAATTGAATAATACCAAATCTATAATAAGTTGCTATAAATAATTTTTTTGTATTTTTTGTTAGCTACAATTGATTTTATCAAATC
>JABSPP010000211.1 GCA_013214275.1 Flavobacteriaceae bacterium | reverse complement strand
GCTTAAATATAAAAATTGTATATTTGAAGTGTATAAAGATTAGTGGAGCTAGAGGGAATCAAACCCTCGTACACTAGTTGATAATCCAGTTTTACTCAAATCTGATAGCCCCTTTTCTTGTACAACTTTGAAAACAAACAGCCGTCTTATTTGAAATCAGGGCGGCTTTTTTATTTTCAGATGCTAATATACAAAATTTTCAGATGCTAATATACAAAAAAGATAACTCATCAAAAATAGAGGTATACAGAGGGGGATTAAAATATAACACTTGCTAGTAGGTGAAAAAGTCCAGTAAATAAAGGGGTTTTCGATTGTTTTTTTGAATATAACGCTTCAAAATTCTAAAAATTTGTTAAGTAAAGTGTTAATAACTTCGGTGAATTGTTAAGTATTAAGTTGCTTTTCACCATAATATAAAGTTTTAAGTGACTTTTCTCTACTGTGTTATTAAAAAGAATACTAAAGATTTAAAACATGGGGTTTGCTGATAGGAAATTAGTGCAAACCACTTCCTAAAACGTTTTTACCGTTTTAAAAGGCGACATTTGAAGACTCTCTATTCGGGTTTGATATGATTTCCAGTGTTCGTTAAAAAAAGTATTTACCTCTTTAAGGACTTCGTTCATCATTGTTGTATAGTGATCAACTAGTACACGCTCTGTTTTTGTGAGGTGACCATACCTACTGCCTACATACCGCCTAGCGGTTGAATAACGCTGCATGACAGTGACCTCTGGGTTACGCGTAATTCCTTGTCGTGTGTCTTCTTTACCCAAGAAAAAAGCGATCAACCGATCAATTTCTTTAACAATATCCTTAGAAATTTTGATATCTTCCGTGTACCGCTCTTTATCTGTCTTCGTCAACTTAGATGTCAATTCTTTGGCAATAGCTTTGCTTTCTACCAGTTGCTTTACGGCATCAGCGATGGTTTGCTGATCTTTATCCATCTCCTTAAGTGCTTCGTAGATTTCATTAGTTGCAGCAGTGGATATGTTGAGCCTTGGGTCATACTCCACATCAATACGATTTTCAGAAGTTTGATCGCCAAACGACAATTTCAAACGGTACTGTCCCGGCTTCACAGAAGTTCCGCTAGGCTCGTTTTTTCGTTTTCGTATCTTGCGAGAGGGTCTGTCAGCTCCCTTTTCCTTCATATCCCAGTATATTTTATAAACTCCCTTTTCCTTGGGGGCTTTTTGTTTTAGTGTTCTAATGAGTCGCTCACCGTCGTAAATCTGCAGTACAATGGAGTCGTATTTTACAAGCTCTTTTTTAAGAATCTCGCTTTCGTTGTCGTTTTGTTTTCTTTTTAGTGTTTTCTTTTTCCTTTTTTTCTTTTTGTCGTACTGTTCCTCAACTTGTTGTTTCTCTACAGGGCGATTGACATAGTAGCTTATTGCTGCACCTCTGGGTTTATTCTCACCATGATACAATGCATCACCACCAAATCTGCTTCCCGTAGGCTGCTGGTAAGCGGCTTGGTAAGCTGTAGGGGGATCAAAAAGAACAAGAGTTTTATCAAGGACAGTCCCACTGGCCATTGCTCGTAGCGGTCTAATATCATCCAGTACCCAAGCGGCTCTGCCAAAAGTTCCGATCACCAAATCATGCTCTCTGGGCTGAATGACCAGATCTTTAGTAGAAACAGTAGGAAATCCAGCAGTCCACTTAGTCCATGAATCTCCGGCGTTCAATGAAACATACAACCCGTCGTCCGTTCCTAAAAATAGGAGGTTTGCATGAATAGGATCCTCAACAATAGACAAGGTATAGCTTTCTACATCGTTTTCATCCACTATGCGTGTCCAGGATTTTCCATAATCTTTGGTTCTGTAAGCGTAAGGCGTGTAGTTAAACCTTCTGTAGTCATTGGCAATGAGGAGTGCCTCACCTTTATGTTTGTTGGATGCCTTAATTTGAGCAATCCAGCTATTGGGTGGCAGATCAGGAATATTGTCATTCACACGAGTCCAAGTGGTTCCTCCATTTTGTGTGTAGTGTACTTGCCCGTCGTCTGTACCCACCCATAACATATTTTTCTCAACAGGAGAAGGCTCTATCACCAAGATTGTGGTATGGTTTTCGGCACCAGTAGCATCCATGGTTAAGCCGCCGCTTTCAGATTGTTGCTGTTTTTTAGGGTCGTTGGTAGTGAGGTCGGGCGAGATCACGCGCCAAGTAAGCCCTTTATCTGTAGATTGGTGGACAAACTGACTTCCAAAAAAGATCGTGCTATGATCAAAAGGATCTATATTAATAGCAGCATTCCAGTTAAAACGCAGCGTTACCTCAGGATCTGGATGTGTTGGCCTTACCGTATAATTATTCCCTGTTAAATAATCATATCTACTCACATAACCTTGCTGACTCATAGACCACCCATAACGAGAATCCTCTCTATCTGGAACAACGTCAAAACCATCGCCAAAACTAATTTCTTGCCAGTATGAATTCCGAATGCCTTGCGCCTTCCATACATAAGCTGGTCCTCTCCAAGAACCGTTATCTTGCATGCCCCCATAAACATTATACGGATACTCATGATCTACAGCAATATGATAAAATTGTGCCACAGGCAGATTGCCAATAAAGCGCCATGTTTTCCCTCGATCTCTGGTAATGTTCATTCCACCATCATTTCCATCAATCATAAAAGAACCATCCTTAGGATGTATCCACCAAGCATGATGATCGGGATGAACACCATTAGATACCCCATAAGCGGGCATCAGTTCTTTAAAGGTCTTACCACCATCATCAGAGACATTTACATAAGTAAAAATAGTATATAGCCTATTTTCATTTTGCGGATCAACATAGATATCTGAGTAATAAAAAGGACGATTGCCGATTCCGCTTTTATCGTTCACTTTTTTCCATGTGATCCCACCATCCTTACTTTGATACAAGGCATTTTTTTTGGACTCTACCAAGGCATAAATTACATCGGGATGACTCCTAGAAATAGCCACTCCAATCCTTCCCAGTTCTCCTTTTGGAAAACCGTCATCTTCAGTGACCTTCTTCCAATGCTCTCCACCGTCGTGAGTAATATACAGGCCGCTACCTTTTCCTCCCGAGCTAAAAAACCATGGATCGCGTTTGTGTTCCCACATAGCGGCAATCAATTTATTTGGGTTAGAGGGATCCATTACCAAGTCTGCAACACCCGTTCGGCTGTTGTTGTATAAGATTTGCTTCCATGTTTTTCCCCCATCAGTAGTTTTATACACACCCCGTTCAGTATGAGCTCCCCACGGAGAGCCAATAGCACCTACATAAACGACCTCAGGACGATTTGGATCAATCACAATTCTATGGATATGACGTGTTTTTTCCAGTCCCATAGACTTCCATGTCTTGCCACCATCTAAAGATTTAAACACCCCATAACCACCGTTTAAACTATTTCTAGGATTGCCCTCACCAGTACCAGCCCAAACCACGCTAGGGTTAGATTGCTCAATAGCGATAGCTCCAATAGATGCCGTCACCTCGCCATCAAAAATGGGTTCCCATAGAATCCCGCCAGAAGTCGATTTCCAAATTCCGCCAGAAGCCGTACCAACATACATTACATCGGGGTTTGCTTCAACCACATCAATAGAGGTCACACGACCACTCATCCCACCAGGACCAATATTTCTTGGGGTCATATTTTTAACCAAATCCATATCAAATTCCTGAGCAGGCATCGCTAGCGAAAAAAATAAAATC
>JABSPP010000210.1 GCA_013214275.1 Flavobacteriaceae bacterium | reverse complement strand
GTTATTTTGTTGTCTTTAAATCGAACAATAGTTTTGTAATAACTTCTAGGAACACTCACGTTGTTCTTCCCTATGATCCCAATGGGATGGTCTAGGACAGGACCTGTGACTAGATAGAGTGAATCACTCTCTTTAGACCATTGATAAACTTGCGCTTCCAAAAACCGCCATATTCCACGGTTGAACATGCTTGCCTGCGGACTCATATTGCTTAGAAAAAAACTTGCTTTCATGGATTCTTCACTGTATGACAAGGCTTTGGCGGGAGCTAAATGTCCACGATCATATCCTGATTTCAAGTAATCAGCTAAGCTCGCTGAACCTTTTTTAACCATAGGATCTGGTCGAAATGCATCTTTCCTTTTAACAGCTAAACTATCGGGAAATGGATACATTTTGTACGCTACCCAGTCGGCCTGCTCGTGATCATTGTTGTAGGAGAAGGTATAGTAAGGTCTTTCAACAATTTGATGATCTTCTACCTTGGATGGCAGATGGTACACTCGAAGTGAATCTGCATGAGTGTGATCGTTATTCTTGACTATTTTAATGGGTTTGATGTTTGCCATTTCAACCTCTATGGTGGTTTGATCTGACTGTCCGTAAAAATAAACGACACCACCTATGATGTGTAGCGTCATAAACGTATATCCCATGTATTTTTTTGATTTTATCATTGCTAAGTACTTAATGCGTAACAATTTAACAAGAACTTTTGAAATTAACACTGTAATGGGTTGTTTTCCCCCTAAAAAAAAGGATTTATATTGAGAAGCGTAGGTCATTTACAATGTTGAATCGTTTCTTACTGTTGCCACCTATTATGCAACAATGAAAGTTGATTTTTGATTGCTTATCAGCAGGTTGTTTTGGGAGTGCGTTAGGGATAGCAGCGGCATCCTTTTTTGTCCTGAACAGGCAAAAAAGATATAGCGGATAGCCCGACCGTTAGGGAACGTCCTTAGTTAACGGCGTAGAAATAGGATGAAGTAACTCTAGACAATAAAGAATTTCCTGAGACGAAGAAACCTTGTGATCACGTTGTAACCTTACTCCGTTAGTTTGACTTCATCCCTCAAGAGATAAAACCGAAATATTGTTATTTAGTCTGCGAGATTACTGCCATACTGAACTGTTCTACTGAGTTTTTCGAAGTGTACTCCAGTATTGCAGCAACATATTTAAAGGAAACTCCAAGATTGGTCCCTCAGGAAATTCATGTAGATTAAAAAATGTAACTGTTTGCTTGTTGCTAAGGCATTTTAAACAGAAACGTGTTTGAGATCTTTTGTACTTGTAATAACAACTCTTCAGTAGCTGTTTTTAAGTGATCATTGATTCTTATTTTTCACATCCCTATTTTTGAGGAGAAAAAAATTTCATTAGTTATAGGGATTGACAAATATCTAAAGCACTTGTACATTTGAATTTTGGTTTAATATTTGTGTATGCGTTATACTACAATTATTAACTCTAAAGTTAGAATCCAGTAAGAAGCTCAGAATCATACTAGATAGTGGCGAAGCCACATGATTTTCTCAAAAATCATATCAAAAATTAAACCTACTAAATTTCATAAATCGTCTTAAACGCTGCTAGCTCTGAGGTATTGGTAAAAGCATTTTCCTTTCTAAATTAAATGATGGGATATTGTTTTGATCCTAAGGCTAAAGAAGTTGGTATTGATTGTAATATACTTCTGTTGATGTCTTTTTTAAATAAATATCCTTGAGTTATGTCTCCGAGGACATCTACCTAAACCAATTTAAGAACCATGCTCAGCTACAGATGGCACTATGGTTGAAGGAATTCAACCCTGTATTTGAGCACAACCGATGATTGCCAAAACACAAACTCTTTGAATTAGTTAGTCACATGCTGCTGAGGATAGGCGGGTAAAAACACCCCAAGATATGGAATATAAAAAGTAAAAACCCTTTGTTAAACAATTAAATTATGAATTATCAAACATCAAAACAATGGACAGTTACGCTATTATTATGTGTATTAACATTTAACTCTGTAACCGCACAATTTTATAAAAAATTCTACGACAAAATACTCAAACAGGGGACTGTGTATCTTACCACAAATCTCTCCAATTCTATTGAAGCAAGCAACAGAAAATACGTAGTCGCAAATACCAGAGGCAACGATTTCTGGGACGGGCTTGATTTAGCAGACAATACTGAGGTATTCCCTTTTGACTACAGAATTGGACTTGGGATTAGGAAATTAGCAAGGTTTGACTATGAAAGAAAGCCTTTTAACTACTATGATGGAAATGAAGTACAACTGGCTTATGCAGCACCTGGGTCTGCTGTGCCAAGTACTTGGGAGTATCAGTTTCATGTAGAAAAAGAACGTTGGAGAGGTGAACTATTTGACAATCACAGATTTTTTATCAAACACACAGGCAACTATCATGTCTTTAAAGTAGAATCAAGAGAAGTGGGTAAGATCAATCTTAAATATCAGTCTGCAGAGATAAGAGGACGATTTTCTGTAGGTAAAAAATTTCATGTTTCAGCGGGAGCTATTGTAAGAACACATGAGAGAGCATATGGGTATAACCCCATCGAATTGTGGCTTAATGAAACAGATGAATATGGTTTTCCCATCAATTCGTGGCTTTCTCTTGCTCACGATAGCGGATACTATGATTATCCCTATGAAGCTGATTTTTATGATGATCCAGATGAGAATTATGGGGACTATATCTGGAAAGACCCAGAGGGTAACACTGTTGCTTACACAGATGGGCAATTCTTGGAAAATGTATTCCCCAGCCTCATGAATCAGTACAATCGCGAACAGTGGGATCTGCTGGATACTTTTGCAGAGGTAGCACCTGTTGTGGGATTGGACTTTTATCATTATGAGAAGAAATTTTGGCTACATGCTTATGGAAATTTAATTCTACCCTATCATGCGTATATTCGTGGGGATAAAGAAAAAAGTTACTTGAATAGAAATAACTGGGTAGATGGTCAACTACAAGAAGGATCAAGATTAGAACAATGGTTAGACTACTCCGCAGGATGTAATATGGGATGGAATATTAAAAGGCATTTTGGAATATTTATTGAAAGTGAATATGCTAAGATGTGGGACAGCAGACTATTTAATACCATGGTAGGAGTCAATTATAAATTTAACTAAAATGTCAAAATATATTAACGAAGATACTAGAGTCACTCTAGATCTAAAAACAATCGGAATAGTCATCGCTGGGGCTACTTCTCTAGTAGCGCTCTATTTTGCGCTTCAATCTGATATTGAAAAAGCAAAAGAACTTCCTGTACCTGATGTGCAGCGAGTGGAATTTGAATTAAAAGATAATCTTGTTAGATCAAACATAGATGCGACTCAAAAAGATATTGAGGAAATTAAAGAGGATTTGAAGATTATCAAACAACGAGTATATGAATTAAAAACTGAAAGAAATGAATAAGTACCTAAAAAAGATCAGTACTTTATTGTTAATGTGCTTCTACTGCTATACCTATGGACAAGATTTTTTGATATCTGACACTGATTTTGAACAAGTTGTAAACAATAACGCCCCCTTTGAAGATGATGCCCTAGGTATTATTGTGGTCGAATTTTGGGCGGATTTTAATCGAAATGGTGAATTTAAGGATTGGGAAAAATTAGTAGGAGTTAAGTACTACAGAGCAGATATTAGCAAGGTTCCCAATGCAACATCAAAATATAAGGTAAT
>JABSPP010000021.1 GCA_013214275.1 Flavobacteriaceae bacterium | reverse complement strand
AATAAACAACAAGAAAGCTGTAGTTATCTTTGATGAAGTAGGCTGGAAATAATATTGAAGTTTCAAATATTCACATATTTCAAGAAATATATCAACAGATGGTCAGTGTTCACATTGGCCATTGTTGCTTTAGTCGCAGTACCGCTTCTAACCATTCTGTTACAACTGTTATATGGGCCTGGAGATACAGCAACTCATATTTTTACAAACTTACTGCCAGATTACATTCTAAATTCTTTGTACCTCTTGGTTGGTTGTATCCTAATGACCTCGTTAATAGGAATATCTTCCGCATGGTATGTAAGCAGATATAAACTTCGCTATTCTAAAATATTTGAATGGCTTTTAATCCTTCCCTTGGCCCTACCTTCTTATATCACTGCTTATGCTTACGCGGGTATTTTTGACTATGGAGGCTCCTTAGCTAAAATTTTCGACTTTTTTGGGACGAACAGCCAAAGGATAGATATAATGAACTTGCCTGGCCTAGTATTTGTTTTGAGCATTTCTCTGTTTCCATACGTTTATGTAGTTGCTAGAAGCTTTTTCTTATATCAATCTAGAACCTTACTAGAGGCTTCTAAACTTCTAGGAGTGAAGGAGTCAAAAACCTTTTTTAAAATCATTTTACCCTTAGCAAGACCAGCCATTGTTGGAGGTCTCATCCTAGTAGCAATGGAAGTGCTCAACGACTATGGAGCTGCCAAGTATTATGGTATAAGTACCTTTACCACCGGTATCTTTAGAACATGGTTTTCTTTGCAAGACCCAAAATCCGCAATTTACCTTTGTGCCCTATTACTGCTTGTTATTTTTGCATTAATTGGTATGGAGAAAAGACAACGGAGAAATACCAATTATGAACTTTCTTCCAAAGACAATTTTATACTTTTAAAAAAGAAACCTTCCAAGAAATTACACATTCTCCTATTTTTTATCCTAGGAACACCCATTTTGCTTGGGTTTATTTTACCAGTTACTCAACTTGTTTACTGGAGTATGCTCACCTTTAAAAGTGTAGCTACTGTTGAATTTGCTGGTATCGCTTTACAAAGTTTTGGCATTGCCTTTGTGGGTTCTTTATTGACGGTAATAGTTGCTTTGGCAATCATATATCTCCCCAAATGGAATCCTGTTATTTGGCTTCGAGAAAGTGCTCAAATCGCCACTATTGGGTATGCAATTCCTGGAGCTGTTTTGGCAATTGGTGTAATGATTCCGATGATTGCACTAGATCAATGGATGATCAACTTCCTTAAAAATAACTTCGATATGGTTACAGGTTTTATAATTAATGGAACCATTATAGCACTGGTTTACGCTTATGTCATTAGGTTTTTAGCAGTGGCATTCAACCCCTTGAGCTCGAACCAACTAAAAATCGGTGAAGCACTTTCAGAGTCTTCTAGAATTCTTGGAAAAGGAAGATTGGCAACCTTTTTAAAAATTGACCTACCACTGTTAAGACCAGCCGTAATTGGGGCTTTTATTTTGGTTTTTATTGATATCATGAAAGAGTTACCTATTACCCTAATTTTAAAACCTTATGATGTTCAAACGCTGGCTGTAAAAGCATACGAATACGCCAGTGACGAATTAATTTTGGAGGCTTCTTTACCAGCGTTATGCATTGTTGTGACAGGAATATTACCAGTTGTTCTATTAAATAGATTTATTTTAGACGACAGAAAACAAGTTGAAGGTTGAAAAAAGTTGTACTTAATATACAGAATTTAAACCAATCGTACGAAAAGCAACAGCGAGTTATTAAGGCGTTGAGTTTACTTATATACGAGGGTTCAATAGTATCTTTAGTCGGAGAAAGTGGCAGTGGTAAAACAACATTAGCTCGACTCATAGCAGGACTTGAAGTGCCAGACTCGGGAACGATTGAATTGAATGGGGAGATGGTTTTTGGTGATGACCGTTTTACGCCTCCCGAAGAGAGAGGGGTAGGTATGGTTTTTCAAAGTTATGCATTATTTCCACACCTTAGTGTTGAGAAAAATATTGCTTATGGGATATCAAAAAAAGAAAATATAAGAGCAACTGTAGACGAAACTTTGGAACTTGTTGGGCTTCTTGAGTACCGCAGCAGATATCCTCACCAGCTTTCAGGAGGTCAACAGCAAAGAGTTGCCCTGGCTAGGACTATCGCAGCGAAACCTAAGATTTTAATCCTTGATGAACCTTTTAGCAATTTAGATACCTCTCTTAAGTTGCAATTGAGGAATGAAATCTTTGACATCTTAAAAAGTGTACAATGTACGGTCGTTTTTATCACTCATGATACCAACGATGCTATGGCAATATCTGATACTATTGCCGTTTTAAAAAATGGGAGCTTACAGCAAATAGGAACACCTAGGGAAGTGTACGGACAACCCTCTAATGAATATGTTGCTTCGATGTTTGGTACGATCGTTCGCTTAAGCCATGAAGATTTAAAATACTTTGGATTTAAGGCAAAAGAAAATAGAATATATGCGATAAGAATGGATGAGTTACAAACAACGCCCCGTTGCTCCTATCATACCAAGGCACAAGTTGTAAAATCTAGTTTTTTAGGTACTCACTATTTAAATATTGGAATTTTACCGAACAAAACCAAAATCAATTTTATGACATCAGAAGCTGTTAGTGGAGAGTTTACTTTGGGGTTTGATTCCTCTTCAATTTTTGAATTTCAAAAGAACCCACTAAATTAATACCCAAAAGAGGCAAATGCACCTTTAAAATTTTAGAATTTTGTTCAATTATTTTGGTGCTATAAAGAACAGCATTTTTTTAGTAAAATTAATCAAACACCAAGCTAAACTTGATAGAAACCCTTGATGAAATACTTCAATAATTATTTGAGAAACTGTAACTTTGCGAACTTTAAAATAAAAAGTGATGCAATACAAACATCAGGAAATAGAGAAGAAATGGCAGGAGTATTGGGCCAACAACCAAACATTCAAAGCTAGTGAAGATGACGATAAGCCTAAGTATTATGTACTAGACATGTTTCCTTACCCCTCCGGAGCTGGACTCCATGTAGGGCATCCGCTGGGATATATTGCAACAGATATCTACGCACGTTACAAGAGACATAAAGGGTTTCAAGTTTTACACCCGCAAGGATATGATTCTTTTGGATTGCCGGCTGAACAATATGCTATTCAAACAGGTCAGCATCCAGCAAAAACAACAGAAGAAAATATAGCAACCTATCGCCGACAGTTAGACCAGATTGGTTTTTCGTTTGACTGGTCTAGAGAGGTGCGTACTTCCAATCCCGAATATTATAAATGGACACAGTGGATTTTTATCCAATTATTCAACTCTTGGTACAATAAAGATACTGACAAAGCAGAAGCTATTTCTTCGCTGATAACCAAATTTGAAGCATCTGGAAATTATGAGGTAAATGCCGCCTGTAATGATGGTGTGGGAAGTTTTACTGTAGAAGATTGGAATAGTTTTTCTGACGATAAGAAACAGAAGATTCTTTTACAATACCGATTGACATTCCTCTCGGAAACGGAAGTGAATTGGTGTCCAGCTTTGGGAACAGTTTTGGCAAATGACGAGATTGTGAACGGTGTATCAGAACGTGGAGGACACCCTGTGATTCGCAAAAAGATGACCCAGTGGTCTATGCGAATCTCTGCTTATGCACAGCGCCTACTAGACGGGTTACATACCATAGATTGGCCACAGCCACTAAAAGATGCACAAACCAATTGGATCGGTCGCTCTCAAGGTGCAATGGTATCTTTTAAGGTGGATGGCTATGACGATAATATTGAGGTCTTTACCACAAGGCCTGACACTATTTTTGGGGTGAGTTTTATGACTCTGGCACCAGAACATGAATTGGTAGCAAAGATTACCACAACAAAACAAAAAGCAGCGGTAGAAGCCTATATAGATGCTACGGCAAAGCGTTCAGAACGCGATAGAATGGCAGATGTTAAAACCATTTCTGGAGTTTTTACAGGAGCCTACGCCATTCATCCTTTCTCTGGGGAAAAAGTGCAAATTTGGATCGGAGACTACGTACTGGCAAGTTATGGGACAGGAGCTGTGATGGCGGTTCCCTGTGGAGACCAGCGCGATTATGATTTTGCCAAGCATTTTGGCATTGAAATTCCCAATATTTTTGAGGGAGTTGATATTTCTGATGAAGCCTATACCGACAAAGAAAAAACCGTTATTACCAACTCAGATTTTTTGAATGGTTTGAGTTATAAGAAAGCCATGAAAACCGTCATTAATGAACTAGAACAACAAGGTATTGGTTACGGAAAAATCAATTATAGACTACGTGACGCAGTATTTAGTCGCCAGCGCTATTGGGGCGAACCTTTTCCTGTGTATTATGTAGATGGAATGCCACAAATGATTTCAGATGAACACCTACCCATTGTCCTGCCTCAGGTTGAAAAGTATTTGCCTACCGAAGATGGAAGACCACCACTGGGAAATGCAGAAGTCTGGGCATGGGATACGAGAATTAATAAAGTTGTTGAAAACATCAAGATCGACCATAAAACGGTCTTTCCGTTAGAGCTAAACACTATGCCTGGATGGGCTGGGAGTTCTCAGTATTTCAACCGATACATGGATCCAAGAAATACCAAAGAAATCTTCTCCAAAGAAGCCATAGAGTATTGGCAACAAGTAGATCTCTACATAGGAGGTTCTGAACACGCCACAGGTCATTTATTGTATGCCCGTTTTTGGCAAAAATTTATGTTTGATAAAGGCTTGGTTCCTGTAGATGAGTTTGCAAAAAAATTGCTCAATCAAGGGATGATCTTGGGTACGAGTGCAATTATTCATCGTGTTTCTGGAACAAATCAATATGTTTCAAAACGACTAAAAGAAAACCACGAAACAGATAAATTAAGAGTTGATGTAAAGTTGATCAACAGTTCTGATGAGTTGGATATTGAAGCATTAAAGAACTGGCAACCTCAATTCAGTGATGCTGAATTTATTCTTGAAGATGATCGATTTATTGTAGGAAGAGAAGTTGAAAAAATGTCAAAGCGTTGGTTTAATGTGGTTAACCCAGACGATATTTGTGAGGAATACGGAGCAGATGCACTGCGCTTGTTTGAAATGTTTCTAGGGCCATTAGAACAATCAAAACCTTGGAAAACTTCGGGGATTTCTGGTGTATATTCTTTCTTAAAGAAACTTTGGAAATTATATCACAATGGAGATATCTTCAAGGTTGTGGATGTAGCACCTACCAAAGATGAGCTAAAAACATTGCACAAGACCATCAAAAAAGTAGAAGAAGATATAGAAAACTTCTCTTTCAACACTTCAGTTTCTACCTTTATGATTGCAGTAAACGAACTAACCGCACAAAAGTGCTGTAAAAGAGCAATTTTAGAACCGTTATTGGTGTTGATCTCACCATACGCACCCCATATTGCAGAGGAATTATGGGAGAAACTGGGAAATACAAGCTCTATCTCTACGGCAGCCTTCCCCGTTTTTGAAGAAAAATTCTTAGTGGAAACCTCAAAAAAATATCCCATCTCCTTCAATGGAAAAACGAGATTCATGTTGGAACTACCCTCAGATATGAGTCAAGAAGCAATAGAAAAAACGGTAATGGCACATGAAAAGACTCAAGCACAGCTCCAAGGGAGAATCCCAAAAAAGGTGATTGTAGTTCCTGGTCGTATTGTTAACATTGTTGGTTAATATTTCACTCGTTTAAATTTACACGGACTATCTGGTATTTAATCATTACCTTTTATTGAGGTATTGAACTTTGTTTAACCAATCCCTCTATGAGGGTTTCATGATAAAATCTTGTAAATTGGCATGAAATTAAAAAGGCATTGCTTACTTTGTAATGGCTTAATATAAACACTATATTAATGGGGATAAAAAGGCAAATGTACACACGTAAGACACATCGTTACTTAGGATTATTTATTGGAGTTCAGTTTCTATTTTGGACCATAGGTGGTCTTTATTTCAGCTGGAATGATATGGATGATGTTCACGGAGAAACACTACTCGATAAGACAGAACACACATTTCAATTTTCATATAACGACCCCGTGAGAAAATTACTGACAGCCCTTCAAGAAATTGACTCAATGCCAATTGAGACTGTAGAAGGAATTGTGGTTAACCAAGATAGCTTACTCAGAGTTTCAAGAAAAGACGATATTAAATTCATCAACCTCTCCAAAAATAGTATTCAAGGAAGTCTAAGCAAAGCAGCAGCAGTGTCCTTTGTACAAAGTAGATTGTATGAGAAGATAGACACTTCTCATGTAGAATACTTCACTGAAAAAGACATTACCAAAGGGCATGAATATCGGGGAAACCCACTTCCAGTATATGCGATTACAATGAACCATCCAACCAATACAACAGTGTATGTTCACCCTGAAATGGCTAAAATAATGAAGGTGAGAAATGACAATTGGCGCCGGTTTGATTTCCTCTGGATGATGCACGTCATGGATTTTGAAACCAGAGATTCCATTACCAACTGGACACTACGTATCTTTTCTGTATTGGGATTGTTAACTATCTTGTCGGGACTTTATCTTTTTTTTATCAGTTCGCCTACGATCAGAAAACTCAAGAAGAGGTTTAAATCATAAAAATAGCAACAAAAAATTGATCCGTTTTAAGAACATATCACTCCGTATTCGAATCTTTCTATCAATGATTTTACTCATTGTAATGGCGTCCATTCTCATTATCACCCTAACGATTTACCAGTATGACGAGCAAACCAAAGAATACAATGAGAAGCGATTTGAACGTAAGGAGCAGAATGTGAAAAAAAGAATTGGAATCGATCTATTAAATACTTCTTATCCTGTTCATACAGATAAGCTTTCTACTATTTTTCAGACACTGATCTACCAGATTTCAGACATTCACAAGTTAGAAATTACTATGTATGATTTAGAAGGGAACTTGTTAAAAACATCAATTCCTTATTCCTTTAAAGGCGATAAACCTTCAAACCTAAATTCAGCGCGTCTGGAAGCATTAAGATTACACCCAGAAAACAGGATTTTTAAGGTAAAAGAAGAGAAAGATGCAAGTTACGAGACTTCATATACGTACTTGGAAAACACATCAGGAGAAAGGATTGCCATTATCAAGCTAGAGTTTCGTCAAGACAATTCAGAGCAAGAGGCAGAATTGCGAGAATTTTTATCTATGCTGGCACTGGTGTACTCTTTTATGTTTTTAATTGCTATTATTTTAGCCTATTTTTTGTCGAGTTACATCACACGGTCTATTATAGCCATCACCAGTAAGATGCACCAGACAAGATTTTATAAAAGAAATGAGAAAATTATCTTAAAAAGAGCAGGTACTGAGTTAAGTATCCTAGTAGATGCATATAATAATATGATTGATCAACTAGAAGAAAGTGCTGTAAAACTCGCACAAAGCGAGCGAGAGCAAGCCTGGCGAGAAATGGCAAAGCAAGTAGCACACGAGATCAAAAATCCACTGACTCCGATGAGATTATCAGTACAAAGTTTTGAGCGAAAATTTGATGCAAGCGATCCAAAGATAGGCGAAAAAGTTAAAGAATACAGCAATACTTTAATTCAGCAAATTGATGTGATGAGTTCGATTGCCTCAGCATTCTCAGATTTTGCGAAAATGCCAAAGCAGAAAAAAGAGAAAATTGAAGTTATAGGTGTGGTAAAAATGGCCTTAGATATCTTTAATGAGCATGATATCAAATATCAACCCTCTACCAATGAACTCTTCGGAAACTTAGACAAAACTCAGTTGATTCGCATCGTTACTAACCTCATTAAAAACGCCATACAAGCCATTACAAAAAAAGAAAACCCCAAAATTGAAGTAAGGGTTTTTCAGGAGGATGATACCATTGTTATAGAAGTAGAGGATAACGGAAAAGGAATTGAAGATCACGTAAAACATTTAATTTTTGAACCAAAATTCACAACCAAGTCCAGTGGAATGGGGCTGGGGTTGCCTATCATTAAAAATATTATTGAAGCCTATCAAGGGACCATAAGTTTTACATCAACAGAAGGAATTGGCACAACCTTTAAAGTCATCCTGCCCAAAACATCGTAAAAAGTCAATAAAGTCAACATAAATAAACCCACATGAATTTTAAAAATATTCTAGTTAATCAAGAGAACGGTATCGCCACCGTGACCATTAATCGACCAACAAAACTAAATGCCCTCAATAAGTTAACAATAGAGGAGTTACACGAAGCTTTAGTACAGATTGAGATGCAGGAAACAATTAAAGTAGTGATTCTCACAGGAAGTGGAGAAAAAGCATTTGTTGCAGGGGCAGATATCTCTGAATTTGCACATTTCTCTGTTAACGATGGCGGGAGACTTGCAGCTAAAGGACAAGAAATGGTATTTGATTTTATAGAAAATTTCTCGAAACCTGTCATTGCTGCGGTGAATGGTTTTGCTTTAGGAGGTGGTTTGGAATTGGCAATGGCGTGTCACTTTAGAATGGCATCAGACAACGCAAAGATGGGATTGCCAGAAGTATCCCTCGGTGTAATTCCTGGGTATGGAGGAACACAACGTCTACCTCAATTGGTTGGGAAAGGGAAGGCCATGGAGCTAATCATGACTGCGGGAATGATTTCTGCAGATGAAGCTCTCAACTGCGGATTGGTTAACCATGTAACCACTCCTGAAGACCTTCTCCCTTTAACGCAAAAAATAGCACATAAGATTATGAGAAATTCTCTAGTAGCTATTCGCGGTGCCATCAAGGCAGTAAATGCATGTTATACAGACGGTGTGAATGGTTACGAAACAGAAGTTGAGGCATTTGGGAACTGCTTTGGAACTGAAGATTTTAAAGAAGGAACAACTGCCTTTTTAGAAAAGAGAAAAGCTGATTTTCCCGGTAGATAAAAACATGGTTGTTGAATTATAAGACAATAGAGATTTTATCCCCTGAAGTGAGTTACTATTGCATTTTTAGCTGAAAAGAATTTCTCGAAAGTCAAGCATTTAAGAAATTCTTCATTCTGTAACAAATCTCCTATCTTGCACACATATAGACACCCAAATCACTCATATGAACCTATTTAAAAAATTACGAGGCGAATTTATTGATATCATCGAATGGTTAGATCCATCCAATAATACCTTAGTTTACCGCTTTGAGCGGTATCAAAACGAAATAAAAAATGGAGCTCAACTCACTGTTCGTGAAGGTCAGGTGGCTGTCTTTGTTAATGAAGGTCAGATTGCAGATGTCTTCACACCAGGGATGTATACATTAACCACTCAGAACCTGCCCATTCTCTCCACACTCAAAGGATGGAAATATGGTTTTGACAGTCCCTTTAAAGCCGAAGTATATTTTGTAAGTACCCGAAATATCACTGATCAAAAATGGGGTACTCGGAATCCAATTATCCTTAATGATCTTCGTTTTGGGATGTTAGAAATCAGAGCCTTTGGAACTTATGTGATTCGTGTACAAAACGCTGCCGTATTTCTTAAAGAAATTGTAGGAACCGATGGTCATTTTACAACTGAGGAAATTTCGGAGCAGTTAAGGAGTATGATTGTAACTCAGTTCACCGATGCCGCAGGCGAAGCAAAACTGCCTATTGAAAATTATGCTTCCAATGTGAATGAAATCTCTAAATACGTTCAAGAGGTAACTGATGCTGAGTTTGCGAAATTTGGTCTACAAGTTCCCCAGTTTTTAATTGAAAACGTTTCTATGCCACCCGAGGTGAAAGAGGAGATTTTTGAACTAAGCAGACTGAATGCCATTGACCTCGATAAATTGGCGAAACTCAAAGCTGCCAAAGCCATGGAAAAAGCTGCTGAAAACGATAGTGGAACAGCAGGAGCTGGTATGGGTATGGGGATGGGTTTTGCTATGGCAAATCAGATGGGACAGACATTTTCTGGCAAACCAACCAATGAAACAACACCTCCTCCAATTCCCAATGCTGTGTATTCTTATTATGTAGCAATAGACGGACAGCAGAAAGGACCATTTGCTACCCACATTCTGAAGGAAATGGTACTACGAAATGAATTGACACGAGAAACACTAGTATGGCGAAAAGGGATGGAAAACTGGGCTTCTGCGGGACAATTAAACGAATTATCATCATTATTTGAAAGTGTCCCACCTCCAATTCCCGAGTAAATGACGAATGAGACTCTGGAAAATGAATGGGAAGTTGGCACTTTTGCTTGTACTAGTTGCGGTGGAGATCTAAAGTACCGACCGGGGACCATATCTTTAACTTGTGAACACTGCGGAGCAGAGAATGAAATTCCTCAAATTGATACTGATTTTGAAGAATTAGATTTCCACGAATACCTTGCCAACAAGTCCAAGTCTGAAGATACATTTAAGGAGAACTTTGTTAAATGTCATAACTGTGGAGCTACCTCCACATTAGATCCTCATGTAACCTCCTTTAATTGCCCGTATTGTTCAACAGCACTTGTGATTGAAGAACTACATGAGGAATTACTTATCAAACCCAAAGCATTACTCCCCTTTCATCTGGATAAAGAAGCAGCTAAATCTCGTTTTAAAAAGTGGGTTGAAAAGTTATGGTTTGCTCCCAATGACCTAAAAAAAGCATCACTAAACTTTGATCATTTTAAAGGGATTTACATACCCTATTGGACGTATGATACTGATACATATACGAAATACACAGGGCAAAGAGGTATTCATTATTACGTCACAGAGACCTATACCACTTCAGAGAATGGAAAATCAGTAACCAAAACACGACAAGTTCAAAAAACACGATGGTATCCTGCTTTTGGTGATGTATCTAAATTTTTTGATGATGTCTTAGTCACCGCAACAACATCACTGCCAGAAAAATATATTTACAAGCTAGAGCCTTGGGATTTGGAAAATTTAGTCCCTTTCGAAAAAAGCTACCTTAGCGGATTTGTCACCGAAAAATATCAAATCGATCTAGAGGCTGGATTTGACATAGCCAAAAATATTATGGATCCAAAAATACGCACCTTGATCCGAAGAGATATCGGTGGAGATGTACAACGAATTATCTCCACAAAAACCAGATATAACGATATTACTTTCAAACATCTGTTATTACCAGTATATGTAAGTGCCTACAGATATAAGAATAAATTGTACCAGTTTCTAGTCAACGGAAGAACAGGAGAGGTGCAGGGTCAGCGACCCTATAGCTGGATTAAAATTACATTGGTGATTCTTGTTGTGATTGCTATAATTGCAGCCATTGTCTTTTTTAATAGAACATCAGAATAAAATGCCCTACCATGCAAAATACACCGATCAATTACATTGAGTTTAAGACACACGACCTAGAACAAACGAAGGCCTTTTACTCGACATTATTTGGATGGAAATTTACCGATTACGGCCCCACATACACAGCGTTTACCAAAAGTGGAATCGAAGGAGGTTTTGAACTTTCCAAAGACCCAGTCTCAAATGGAGTATTAGTCGTTTTATACCACGAACATCTGGAAGAAATCTTGAAAAAAATAGAAGTTGTAGGGGGAAAAATTACTGTGGATATTTTCTCTTTTCCCGGTGGACGACGATTTCAATTTTTAGATCCTTCGGGGAATGAATTAGCGATCTGGTCAGAATAACCTATTGATACTTTACTTTTCGCAACACCCTTAACGCTTCTTTAAACTTAACATAGGTTGTTGTATCATCTAAGTTTTTAATGTAATTCTTAGCTCTTTTTAGTTGAAGCGCAGCATCCTCAAAACCGTGTAAAGAGCAAAGTAAATAATTGGTGGGCATACGAGAGACATCCTCGTGTTCTAAAACAGAAAGGGGAATCCCCCTCTCTATCTTAGCTATGATAAGATTATTGTATTCATACAAATGGCGCATACGAGCATCATCTAAATTGGGAGGTGTGAACAGAAATTCTGAAACGATATCATACTTACCATTATCCTTAAAATGAATGATCGTTTTTTCCAAAGGAT
>JABSPP010000209.1 GCA_013214275.1 Flavobacteriaceae bacterium | reverse complement strand
CTAAGAAAGCCTTTGAGTCAGCACCTTCCGTACCACAGCGAAGAGATGGTGGATATGCTAATGTAAAAGGCGCTCAAGACGGTATTACATACAAAGCAAGATACATCGGTGATCCATCGACGGGGATGCTCCCCCCTGGGCCAGTTTTAACCGGCTCAGGCATCCTTGCTAATGAAGCAGGCCAAGAATACTTAGTCAGTAATAAAGATCTACAAAAGCCAGCTGTAGCAAACTATGTGAGGATGATCGAAAACATCAGAATGAACAGAGTGCCGCAGAGGATTGATGGAGGTTTTGGTCAACAAGACCCGAACCAAACTCAAGAACAACAGGCACCTGAGTCTAGTATGATGTCTTCTCAACTGATAGCTGTCTTAAGTCAACTTAATGCAACCATCCAGCAAGGGATTATCGCGAGATATGACGATGATGAAGTATTAAAGGTCTTTGATGTATTCCAAAAGCTTGATGATGCCAGTGGTAATACTCTTAATTAAAAGCAGTAAGTTTTCCTTTTTCAAAATACAGATATTGATTATCGTACACCCATTGTTCATTGTAACTTGATCGATTAATTTTTTCAGGCTGCCCCAATGCTAATTTCACCATTTCTTTTGTAAACCCAATTTTAACCTCTTCATCATAAATTACACTCCAATTATCAACACCAAATCTATTGATATAATTATCAACTTCGCTTTTAGTAAAAACTCTCCGAGTGTTTAAAAATCGGTAGTCTAATCGATAGAAAAACTTTTGTTTAGCTTTATTTTCAAGAACAAGAACCTCATCATATTTTTCATCTTCAATGGTAATATTAGTGCATGTTAAATATTCTTGGGCGGCGATTTTAATTTTTTCGCCAGTATCAATGTCAAAAAATTCTGCATTATAATGAGGTCGGAGGATTATTTGTTTGCCAACAAAAATTTCTTTTTGCTTTTCAAAAAAACCTAAAACCAAAAAAGGGAATAGAAATTCTATATTAGAATTGTATTTGTAATATACTTTTTCACCTGTAGCATCCATTTCTAAATGGAGAAAGACATATCTAGATCCATCTTCTATTACATCTAAGACAGTAAAATATTTTCCTTGTAGGGGTTTATATTTTGAATCAAAACCATCACAGCATTTAAATTTATTAGAATCCTTGAAGTGGCTTTTTTTATAATCTTTGAAAAAGTCTGTATAGCCATATTCTTTTAGGCTTTCTGCTTTGGGCAGTAAATACAATTTTTGGCCAATGTATTGTTTGTAATCATCTCCCAGAAAATTACTCAAACTATCGTATGGTTCAGCTTCTATTTTATTTTTTTTAGTAGCGGAAGAAGATATTGTGATTTGTGAAAATGAATAGAAAGGAACTAGTATTAATAAAAGGACTTGTGTAATTTTTTTCATGTTTCTTATTTAAGCGATGAGGAATATATGCCAAAGATAATTAAACGCTTGCATTTAATGTAAAAGTGTATTACATTTGGACTAGATTACAACCAATAATGATCAACGAGTATTTAATATTCGTTTTACAAGTTTAGAAAAGAAATTGCGGTTCCCACACCTATCCTTGTGTTAGGTACTCAGTTGGTTATTTGGTTGTAATACTGATGGGGACCGCTTATTTGTTCACCAATAAATTACAACCAACCAATGTCAAAATTACGTCACAACCAAGCGGCTCTTCAAGAGCTACTAACCCACGAATGGATATTCACCAAGCACGGTATGTATCTACTCGCCAAACAGAGCTTGATTGCTAATATCCACGAAGTACAACAGACCAGCGGTACAGATGAGCAAGAGTCGATGATGCACCTAAATATTAATCTATTAAGGTTTATCGCTCAGATACAGGTTTAATTTTTTTTTCATTTTTCTTATAAAAGGCCTGCTCTTTTGAGTAGGTCTTGTTTATTTTTTTGTAATTTGAAGAACACTATGTTTATCATTATTTACAATTTCGAATCTGATCACGCTGTCATAAGCAAAAGCCGGGATGGCTTCATTGAGCTTTTTGACGATCAAGTCAATGCTGAAAAAGAAGCACGAAAGAATATTGATGGGGTTGAGTATTTCGATTTTAGAATTAGCTTGGTTCTTTAAGTTCTACTATAGCGCCAAAATTCCAATCTCTAACCTTTTCGTTGACTCTAGTTGCATGGCGATATTTCATCGTATCTTTGATATCTTTATGACCAGCCTGATCATAAGCTACTACCAATCCTATAGTATCAATAATCTGAGTGATACCTGTATCTTTCCAGGAGTAATAATGCAAGCCCTGTATACTTTTTAATAATCCTTTTTTATGCAATTGCTTAAGTAGCTTTTCATGTCGGCGGTATAAAGAAGACTTCCCACAAGGTTTTTCAGGATGTGGCTCAACATTATTCCCGAAAATAAAATAGTGCTCAGGATATTCTTTCCAAAATCCCGCTTCGAAATACGGCTGGAGCTCCGTAGGAATCGCAGCAGTACGACTGTGGCCAGATTTAGTGCGCTTTCCATCTAGACTAACTACAAATTTATTAAGATTAATATCTCGAAATCTTAGACGCCTTAATTCGCAAGGTCTAAGAAGGCAAGCATATATCAATATAATAGAGTAAAACAACATAATATCCTCTTCATATACCGTACGAAGTATAAGTGATGCCTCTTCTTCTGTGAAGTTTCTTCTGATCTTTTCTTCTTGCTTGTATTTCTTCATTCCAACGATGGGGTTTTCTTTTAGGTAGCCTCGAGATTTTAAGCTGTAGAAGATTGACTTGAGATGAGTAATGATATTATTGATCGTATTATTTCTAACCCCTCTATTGAGCTTATAATAATCTAGGTATTCATAAATGATTTCTTGATCAATATTACTAATGCTTAATTCTGAATAACCATACTTTTTTAGAAATATCGTGAAACGTCGAACATGTGATGCATAGGAGTTATTGGTAGATGTTTTCTCCGGATTGTGTTTTAAGCGTAATCCAATCTCCAAAGCATCTAAAACTGTAATCAGTTGTTTTTCTGTTTTGTTCTTAGCCTTTGCTTGCTTCTGTTCTTGTTTCTTAATGAGATGAATCACCTCTAGCTCATTAAAATCTTCAAAATAGAATCCTTGTTCAAGCCAAAAGCGAAGTTTTTTACATAGATCTCGACCTCGTTCATGCCGATCAGGCATATTATGTATTCTGTTAAGGTCAAAAGTAGGACGGAAACGCTTTTTTTCTCCATTACTGTCAGTAGCCCAAAATTCTATGAAGCTGCGATATCCAGATTTATATACAGGGAAGGAATACGAAGAGCAAAATTTTTTTTTCATTTCTCTTTAAATTCTTTGGGCCAAACTGTGCCAGTTTTGTGCCCAAAGAATTAAGAAATGTCCGATAAGGTTTTGACTTTCAGTGACTTAGAAAATCATTCGCGGAAGAGGAGGGATTTGATGCCTTTTTTTTGACTCCAAAAAACGCCCCGTACGCTCTTTAAACGCATTTGATGTATAGACATCTATTTCTTGATTTTACCTTGTGGCATTTCTGCTCTCCAATGTAAGAACCTACGGCGCACGGCGGCACTCACTGTGCGCAAACCGTCGCCACGAAAAATGACGATCGTGTAGACCACATTAAGTCTGACGCCGGTGATGCGGTAATAACTCACATCTGAGACGGCGACCGCGCCCGGGTAGGCCAGCAGCGCCGTAATATCGAGGGGCAGGCCCGGCGCACCT
>JABSPP010000208.1 GCA_013214275.1 Flavobacteriaceae bacterium | reverse complement strand
CAAAGGAAAGAAATTATTGAACTTTTTCTAGGATTACAACATAGAAGCGATAAAAGCGGCATCCTTTTTTGTCCTGATAAGGCAAAAAAGATACAGCGGATAGCGCGACCCACAGGGGAACGCCCTAAAAAAAATACAATTACTTTAATTTAAGATGAGTTGATAATCAATCTCATCGGAATTGAGTGTCGTTGGGCAATGATAGGAATCGTAAAACAGCAACTTCTTTAACTCCTCTATTTCTTGACGATTGAAGAGCAGTATTAGATTTTTCTGCAGTGACGGGATGGGAATATTTCTCTTAAGTTGCGGACAGGGATAATAAAATTCCCAATATTCTAGATCTATTTCTGCAACAGTGCATCTCAGCCCAAATAAAACTTGCTGTAGGTAAAAAAATCGACTGATAATTCTTAAGTTTGCGCTGCTTTTGTATGAAGCATGTTCTAATCATTCCTTAGAGGTTCTTTGTAGAAATCTACTGATAAAAGCCCCATAGAGCGATTGGTTAAATAAAAGCAGTTCGTGTAAACTTAAATGTGTGAAAATTATTAAGATGGAAAACGCAAAAATTATCTATACAATTACAGATGAAGCTCCCGCTCTAGCAACTCGTTCTTTTTTACCCATTGTAAAAGCGTTTACAAAAAGCTCAGGCATCGAATTTGAAACAAAAGATATTTCACTTGCTGCTCGGATTTTAGCGAATTTCTCAGATCTCTTACCCGAAGACCAAAGGGTAGAAGATGCATTAAGTCAGTTGGGTAAGTTGGCAAAAACCCCAGAGGCAAACATCGTTAAACTTCCTAATATTAGTGCTTCTGTTCCACAGTTAAAAGCAGCAATTAAAGAATTACAGGGATTGGGTTTTGAATTACCGGACTATCCCGAGTCTGATTCTAACGATGAGGCAAAAGCTATTCTAGCGCGATACAATAATGCGAAAGGATCTGCTGTAAACCCAGTTCTAAGAGAAGGCAACTCAGATAGACGTGCTCCAAAAGCGGTAAAAAACTTTGCTAAAAAGAATCCCCATTCTATGGGATCTTGGTCTTCCAATTCCAAATCACATGTGGCTACTATGAGTCATGGTGACTTTGCCCACAACGAGAAATCCTTAACAGTCTGTGGCGTAAACAGTGTAAAGATCGTACACAGAGACATAAACGGACAGCCATCTGTTTTAAAGGAATCTATTGTTCTACAAGACAAAGAAATTATTGATGCGTCTGTTATGAGTAAAAAAGCACTGATATCTTTTCTTGAAGAGCAAATAGCAGATGCCCATGAGAAAGGAACACTCTTCTCGCTGCATATGAAAGCCACCATGATGAAGGTTTCTGACCCTATTATCTTTGGTCATGCGGTACAAACCTTTTTTAAAGAGGTCTTTAAAAAATATGAATTAGAGTTCCGTTCATTGGGTGTTAATGCCAACAATGGATTGGGAAATTTATTGGATAGTTTGAATGAATTACCTACAGAAAAAAAAGCAGAAATAGAGCAAGATATCGCTAAAGTTTATGATAGTAATGCTGATTTGGCCATGGTAGATTCTGAGAAAGGGATTACTAATTTGCATGTGCCTTCGGATGTGATTATTGATGCTTCAATGCCTGCCATGATCAGGACTTCCGGACAGATGTGGAACAGACAAGGAGTGCTTCAAGATACCAAAGCTGTAATTCCCGACAGCTCTTACAGTGGAATCTACCAAGCTACCATTGATTTTTGCAAGAAACATGGTGCCTTTGATCCCTCTGTTATGGGTACTGTCTCCAATGTTGGGTTGATGGCTCAAAAAGCTGAGGAATATGGGTCGCACGATAAAACTTTTGAAATAACTGCCAATGGTACTGTTCAGGTGATAGATGAAGATACCGAAGCTGTTTTACTAGAACACAGTGTTGAGGAAGGGGATATCTGGAGAATGTGTCAAGTAAAAGACGCTCCTGTCCAAGATTGGGTAAAACTAGCAGTAACAAGAGCTAGAGCTACTAAGACTCCTGCAGTTTTCTGGTTGAATGAACAAAGAGCTCATGATGCTGAATTGATTAAAAAAGTAAATGAGTATCTGCCAGATCACACGACTGATGGTTTGGATATTCGTATCCTGTCTCCAGTAGATGCTACGCTATTTAGCTTAGAGCGAATTAAAAATGGAGAGGACACCATCTCGGTTAGTGGAAATGTACTACGTGACTATTTGACCGATCTGTTTCCTATCCTAGAACTGGGAACTTCAGCAAAAATGCTGTCTATCGTTCCATTAATGAATGGAGGTGGACTGTTTGAAACGGGCGCTGGTGGATCTGCTCCAAAGCATGTACAACAATTTATTAGTGAAAATCACCTTCGTTGGGATTCTCTAGGGGAGTTCTTAGCTTTGGCAGTTTCATTGGAACACTACGGTGGAACCAATAAGAATTCCAAGGCTAAAGTCTTAGCAGATGCATTGAACGAGGCTACTGAAAAATTTCTAGATCACAAAAAATCGCCCTCAAGAAAAGTGGGTGAACTAGACAACAGAGGAAGTCATTTTTATCTCTCTATGTACTGGGCTGAGGCACTGGCATTACAAAATACAGACACCGCTCTTAAAGCAGAATTTACAGATATTTCCTTGCAATTATCTGCTAATGAGCATAAAATCCTCGAAGAATTGAATACCATTCAAGGGCAGTCTGTTGATTTAGGTGGATACTATCTTCCCAACGACTCGTTAGCCAACAAGGCAATGAGGGCTAGTGATACTTTTAATGCCATTATTACTTCTATCTAGCACACTCATAAGTATTCGGATTGATCTTTTGCACGATAAGGTCAAGGATAGTAAAGATTTTAACCTATTTTAAAATTAAAAATTTCACGTACTTTTGAGTATGAGTTTTATCAAGACTACCGAGCAAGATTCTCATTACAATCATTTGGAAAAGATGAGCACTACAGATCTTCTCAAGAACATCAACAGAGAAGATCAGACGGTAGCGATGAGTGTTCAGAGGTGCATTCCTCAAATCATAGCACTGACAGAACAGGTGATAGAAAAGTTGTCTAATGGTGGTCGGCTTTTTTATATAGGTGCCGGTACGAGTGGAAGATTGGGGATTCTAGATGCCTCTGAATGTCCACCTACCTTTGGTGTGTCGCACGATTTGGTGGTTGGGTTAATTGCTGGTGGTGATGGAGCGATTAGAAGGGCTGTTGAATTTGCTGAAGATGCTGTTTCGCAAGGATGGAAAGACCTTCAGGAATACCAAATCTCAGCGAAAGATATAGTGATTGGAATTGCTGCTTCTGGAACAACACCTTATGTGGTTTCTACGTTGCAAACTTGCAATGAGAATAATATTGTTACTGGCTGTATTACCTGTAATGAGTCATCTCCTCTGGACTTGGCAGCTCAGTTTCTAGTTGTTGTTGTAGTGGGGCCAGAATTTGTGACAGGAAGCTCGAGGATGAAAGCAGGAACAGCACAAAAAATGGTGTTGAATATGATTTCTACTGCTACGATGATTCGATTGGGGAAGGTAAAAGGAAACAAAATGCTAGACATGCAACTGTCAAATGACAAGCTAGTAGATCGCGGAGTAAGAATGTTGGTACAGGAGTTACAAATCTCTACTTTTGAAGCAGCTGATTTACTAAAAAAATACGGCAGCGTGAGAATAGCCATTGAAAATTATCGCTGATGGGAACCGACTTTAAAATATTGGGAAAAGGACTAAAACAACTGGGGCTTCTGCTGTTTCTCATGATAGCATCACCTCTCTTGTCGAGTGTAGCCTTTAAGGCCTTGTCGCTCTATAAGG
>JABSPP010000207.1 GCA_013214275.1 Flavobacteriaceae bacterium | reverse complement strand
CTTTCTTGAGAGCATTGACTTGTATATCCAAAGATTGTTTGCTGGTTGATACGCGTGCATATCCAAATTGTCTCATAGTGCAAATTGTCTCTTAAATCGTTTTATAGACAGAGTGTCTATAAACTATCACTCTATCGATTTATTAGACAATATATCTTGCATGATTTAAGATGTCTATAATATTATAAATTTGTAGACAAAATAAATAGTATGACTACAAAAGAAATTTTTCTTTCAAAGAATAAGCGCTATAAGCTCTTTTCCCTACCTCAACAATTTTCTGATGAGGAAATGATCAAGGACTGGACACTTTCTATTAGTGACCTAGAAGAAATTAGAAAATATAGAAAAAATTCACGTCTATATATTGCCATACAATTATGTACAGTGCGCTTATATGGACGTTTTCTGGCAAAAATTGAGGAACTTTAACCTCGCATTATTACATACCTTGTCAGTCAACTTAAATTGTCGCCATCTCTTACTGTAGCAATACCAGAACGAGAAGCAACATACTTAAAGCACCGCAAAAATATTTTGAAATATTTGAAATTTCATCGATTTGATAACGATGTTCAGATACAGCTCCAACATTGGATTGAACAGGGTGCTAGAAATGGGATATTGCCAGGGAGTTTACTCCCGCAAGCGGAAATTTATTTGCTTAACAAACAAATTCTACTCCCGGGAGTATCTGTGCTAGAAAGGTTGATTATTCGTGTATGCTCTGAGGTTCATTCAGAAGTTTTTGAAAAAATATACAAACAACTCTCACCAGAATTACGTCAATTTATTGATCATCTACTAATTGTACCAGAAGGAAAACAGTTATCTCTATTCTACCAATTGAAAGAATATCCACCAGCATCCTCAATCTCTTCGATACAATCCTACCTCAATCACTATCAAATCTTGGAAGATGCAGGAATAGAAAAGTTTGATGCATATATGTTAGAACCTTGCTTTGCTGACTATCTGTTTAAACTCACTAAACGTTATAGTGCTAAAGATATAAAAAAATTTGGTGAGCATAAGCGCTATGCATTAATGATATGCTTCCTTTTGGAAATTCGCAAAATTCTTCTTGATCATCTGGTCACAATGCATGACCAGTATATTACAGAAATGTGCAGAGAATCGAGAAATGCTTATGAAAAGAAGCATAAAGAAGGGCGGAAATGTCATAAAAAAGCAGTCGATATAATCATTAACACAGCCGACTTCCTACTGCAATTGCCAGAAAAGCAATTATTTACAAGAGAGTCTCTATTGAAACAAATTGATGAGATTAAACTGCGTAAATCCCTTGCGGATTTGCAAAGATTCAAAAAGATAGAAGAATGTGGCTACGGAGATTCACTAATGGCGCGTTACCCCAGTATGCGTAAATATTTTGCAGAGTTCATACATTTACAATTTTCTGCCGCACACGGCAGTGAATCACTTATGGATGCCATTTGTATTATACGTAAGATTGATTCTGGTATAATCAAAAACCTACCACAAAATGTACCAACGTCTTTTGTTCCCAAAGAATTAAAGAAAGCCCTTAAGGATTCCAAGGGAAATATCAATAGGAATGCTTGGGAAATGAGCGTAGCACTGGCGATAAAGGATGCCTTGCGCTCAGGTAATTTGTATCTTTCACAAAGCAAGAGTCATATATTTTTCTGAAATATGATGTTATCTGAAACTAGGTTGCACGAACTGAGGGATACAGCTTATGCGGAGTTAAAACAACCCAAATCTACGCAAGCAAAGGAGGTGCTTATAAAACAATTCATTGAAACTATTGCTCAAGCTAAAAAGAATTTCAAAACCGATGATTTTGCCACCATCCTGGAAGGGAAATTAAAATTAAAATGCTATGACAAAATCTTGCTACCTCTTTCAGTAACAAGATTGCAGAAAGCCATTGATGCCAACATGCCACCGATTCGGATTGAGCAATTACTAATAGAGGTAGATAAGTTTACACACTTCACTAGGCATTTTATTCCTGTTCAAGAATATCACGCAAGGCCAAAAAACTGTTACAAAACTTTAATATCTGGGCTAATTTCTCAAGCAACTAATCTTGGTCCGATAGCCATGAGTACTTGTGTGGATGGATTGACCGTAGATATGCTCCGTCATGTGTTAAATTATTATATTCGGGAAGACACTTTAAAAGCCGCTAATACCGAAATTGTTAACATGCACCACAAACTGCCGTTGAGTAACATCTATGGTAGTGGAACTATCTCATCATCAGATGCACAAAGATTTAAAATTAGAGCAAGCAGTTTACTCGCTTCGTATTACCCGCGATATTACGGCTATTATGATAAAGCAATCGGTATCTACACTCATGTCTCTGATCAATATTCCGTATATAGCACCAAAATAATCTCATGCAGTCCTCGCGAAGCGTTGTATGTTTTAGATGGGATGCTAGAAAATAATACTTTGCTGAATATAAAACAGCATACAACTGATACTTACGGTTATACTGAAATTATCTTTGCTTTGTGCCACTTGTTAGGTTTTTACTTCATGCCTCGAATACGCGATCTGAAAGATCAGCAACTTTATCGAGTAAATAAAAGCGAGAACATAGATTATGGAGTTTTTACTCCATTGCTGAATAAAACTGTAGACCTGGATATTGTAAAAGAGCAATGGGAATCGATGATGCATGTAGTAATATCATTGAAACAGAAAACCATTCCAGCACATGTAATTGTTCAGCGTTTAACTAATAGCTATCCAGCTGATCGACTCTCTAGAGCTTTTACTAATCTAGGCCGTATAATCAAAACAAAATATATTTTACGCTATATTACAGATCTAGATTTAAGAAAAACAGTACAGTTACAACTTAATAAAGGAGAATACCGTCACAGACTCCCCAGACGAATATTTTTTGCTGACCAGGGAGAATTTACTACTGGAAATTACGAGGAAATCATGAACAAGGCTAGTTGCCTTAGTCTTGTCTCAAATGCAATACTCTACTGGAATACCATCAAAATCAACAACATTGTTTTAGGCCTACGGCAACAGGGAGAAATCATTGAGGATGAAACACTATCTCATATTTCCCTACTGCCTTACAAACACGTACTTCCAAACGGCACCTATTTTGCAAGTAATGCAATATTAACTTAGGGGATTTTATACAGAAACCTACACTTATAGCACTAAATCTAACTTTCAAAGCGTAGGTTTTTGTTCAAATACCCCCGCTGGTCCAAAAAGTGATCAAGTTGAAATTTGCATAAAAGTGCCGTTTGGTAAAACTAGAAAATTTGCCCAAACAGCATTTAATGTAAATGAACTTGATAAACAAACATTTATTACAAAAATGTCTGCATTACACGAAAAAATTATGCCAATCCCAGAACTTAATATGGCACAATTGAAGTAAATTCTACTCAATAATTGGATGATTTTATCAAATATCAAGTATGCCACTTTTGGCAACAAGGGGATATTTTGTCAAAACTTGAGTTACTTTAGGAATTCCACCAAAATACTTGAACGCATTGATATGACATTGAATCCAAGTTTCTACTTTTTGATCAAATACAACTTCATAATGATCATATCTGCTGTAGCTTAGGCGCATATTAAAAATATACGCTTTTCTTAGCTTGCCATTAGAATCAAAGCGCCTGCCAATATCACCGAAATCTACTTGAGCTTCCTCTCCAGGGGAGGTGTGGAATCTAACGCAAGTAGTATTCTTGATGTTATGATTTCTTATATATCTGCTCAAAGAGCTATAGCTTAAATGATAACCTTTGTCCTTTAGTTCTTCGTATATTCTTACGGCACTTAATTTATTTGACATCAAGTCGACTATTTCTTCGTGCCATGAATC
>JABSPP010000206.1 GCA_013214275.1 Flavobacteriaceae bacterium | reverse complement strand
GTATTTGTATGATATTGATGGAAAGATAAACACTTAACTTTGGTTTAGATAGTACAAACATAAGGGCTAACGCAATACCTAGGCTCCAATATTCAGAAAAGGTAAAATAGTTTCTGTGCGCTGTCTTTTGTTCGTTAATTTTAATGCACCATAAAGTAGGAGTAGATATCAATGTTACTACCGTGACAGATCAATCCTTAGTAGAAATGAAAAGTTGCTCAAACACTTTTCATTCATTTAAAGATACACGAACCACATGGTATCTCATCATTTCCTTTTGTAGAGGCAATACCGTTATTTGACCAATTCTTTCGTGAAGATTTTATTCATCTAGCCTTTGTTTTTCTCCACAATACGGACAAAAGGCAAACCCTTCATCCAGTCGATTATGGCAGTTATTACACAAGGTTATTTCTTCGATAACTGATTTAAAAGGCATGCTTGTTTTAAACGTAAAATTATCTGGGATCTCTTTTAAAAAACTAGATTCATTCCCTTTTTCGGTGATGAGAAATAAGTCATCTTTTGCTCTTGTAATTGCCACATAAAAAAGTCGTCTTTCCTCTTCCAGCAGGATGTCGTGGTTTGAAGCTTTAATCACTTGATAAATTCTGTCTTCCATCCAAATATCAGGAAACCCTCCATTACCTTCTGTCAGTCCAATAATAAAAACAGCTTTCGCCTCAAGTCCTTTAGAAGCATGAATGGTTTTTCCTGAAACAAATACTCGCTCTTGCCTGAAATGTTCAAAATACGGGTGATACATCTTACTTCTGCGATACAGAAATAAAATATCTTCTTTTGCGTACCCTTTTTCTTTTAATTTTTTTACTTGCTCCAGCACATACGCTATATTGTCAGCCTCATTTTTTCCTGCATAGATGTGTATCTTACTGTTTGACTTTTTATTTGAGCAAACATCCTTATCAACTTTAAATTTGTTGTGTTTGATCACTTCATTACTCGCACCAACAATATGTTCAGTACTTCGGTAATTCATACTTAATTTTATGGTCTCAGCACCTTTGAAATGGTCTTTAAAGTTGATAATATAATCTACGTTAGAACCTCTAAAACCATAGATGCTTTGCCAGTCATCGCCCACGCAAAAAAGTTGATTCTTGTCTGTCAGCAAAAGTTGAATCAATTCAACTTGTAAGTTGTTTACATCTTGAAATTCATCAACCAGAATATATTCAAACTTCCCCCTAAACTTGTCTGCTATTTCTTGATGATTTTTAAAAAGTGAAATAGTCCTTGTAATCATATCATTAAAGTCTAGATAGGATTTATTGGTACAATACGATTGGTATTGTTTAAGGATGGGAATCGCAAGTTTGTAAAAATCTCGAACCCTTTCGTGTTGGTCTTTTTGAGATTGCTCAAAAATCTTCTTTGCAGAAATATGCTCTACTTTCGCCATATCAATTACACGCATTGTCTGGCGAAGAAAATCTTTGATCTCTTTATGATAAGACTTGAATTCTTCCTCAAAGGATAGCGCTGTTGAAAAACGATAGTTTGAAGGAAGCCGATTTTTTACAATACGTTCCAAAGCCAAATTAAACTGAGCTGTATCTTTTGTTTGATGTTCAAACGTTTTTACAAGCAGTTTATTTGCGGTGCTAAACTGCTGTTCTTTGCCTTTTGTTGGATGACTTTTTTGACTAATATGTTCTAGATACACATTGGCTTCTGGAATGTAAAAGTCTGGTCTAAAGTCAAAATTTCTAAAATTAACATTGGGCTCATACTCAAAATAAATACCGTGTCTGTAAAACCAATCTGCGATATATTGCTCCGATTTTGAACGAACTCTTGTTCCGCTCAAAGTCGTATAAAACTTTCCGTTTTTGACAAGGGAAGTACGATTGCTATTTTCTATATGGACTTTATCAATCATATAATCCAATACATACTTTTTCAAATGGAGAAGGTAGTCGGTACACTCACAGTTCTCTATGAGGATTTTATGAATCACCTCAAAAGCTGTTTCTGTTGCCGAGTATTTGACAAATTCCCCATCTTTTGCTTTAGTGTCTCCGATGATTTTAAACTTATTATCAAACTCGTTTACTCCAAAATTTCTGATGATTCCATAACAGAGGCTATGGAAGGTCTTTAGTGTTAAGTGATCTATCCATTTATATTTTTTAACGAAAAAATACCTTTCCGTATTTTTTTCTTTTGCTGTCCGATTTTTATCGGCGAGAATCTCTGCATATTCCTCTGTGTCGTCTGCTGAAATGATTAATCTATCCAGCATTTCGTTAGCAGAATTTTTTGCAAATGTGATGGTTAGAATGTTACTTGGGTGAACCCCTTTTTCTTCTATGAGATATATTAATTTTTGAAGTAGGGTTTTTGTTTTTCCAGAGCCCGCTCCCGCAAGAACAAGAAGTCGCTTGCAACTAGAAACTACCGCTTGTCTTTGCTTTTCGCTTAGTCCGCTTAGATCAGTTTTGGTTGTTTGCATGGCTTGTATTCTTCCAAAATTAGTCAAAATTGCTGACCAAGTTGGGATTCTCTATTCATTTTGACGATAACCGTTTCCTTTGATATTGCGCAAAAACTACGTTCGTTAAAAGTATGAGAATCAATTGTTTTATACAAGAGGTTTTTCAATTTAAAAACTTCTTGAAGAAGTTGACCAACTAAAGACCAGTATCTCTAGCATTCTTCCTTTTAGAAAAAGTCAAGATACGTTCAATATTTGATAATCAAAATGATTACCGAATTCTCTTTTTAAGCCGTTTATCAATTGGTAACTCAAAGAATTCAGCCACTTCTACTTTACCAAAGTCCTCGAACAACGGATTTAAAATAATATTTGATTCAAGCCCTATAATTGTTGATGGAACCCTAAGGGCAAAGTTCTTTCTGTCTTTGACAAATTCAGTGAAAATTTGTGTCGTTTCTGAAGTATATGGATATGCTTTCCAAGTATCTGGTATTTCCTTAGGTTCTTCAATAATTAAATCATCAGGAAAATGAATTTTTGCGATTGCTATTTTTTCTGGGAGGGTAGAAATATCACCAGAATGGATATAGTATTCTAACAACGCTAGGGAAATATTTTCAGAACAATAGACAGCTCTCGTCCCAACTGAGTTCCATCTGCCACCAACTTTTTCGGCATTAATCCCCGACAAGGTTAAATCTTTATACTTAACATTTGCGACTCTGTAAACAATCACTAACTGTAAACATTATATTGGATTCTAATCATCTCATTTTGTACTAATTCAAATCCAAAACTACTATCTAATAAATCAAATGGCATTTTATTGCCTAGTGCTTTAGATGGTGTTCTTAACCACTTTTTAAAATCATCTTTGCTATCAAAAATTTCATACCCTAGCCCAAAGAGTTTTGCTAACTGATAAATGCGTTCTGAAGTCTCTTTACCATAAACCGTTTTCTTTTGCATACTACTTATTGATGCTGGAAGAATATGTTCAAATTCTTTTTCGGTGGAATTAGTATATTGTATCAATTGTTTCCAATCAGATTTTTTTACACCTTCTCTAATCCTATCAATTAGTTCAAGTTTAAATCCTGGAGTTTCTTTAGAATGAATAACAACCCATGATGGAGAAAACTTAGGATGCCTAACAGGTGCTATTCTCTTTTTTGTCGCTCCAATTCTTATAGTGGCTTCCTTCTTCACAGGGCTTGATGACTGTATTTTTCCACTCATAATTGTATTTTTACATTTATATCATTGTAAATATACAATAATAATTGAGTTATGTATCTTTCTTGAGCTTTAATTTTTAATCAAGACCAATCAAAAATTAAAATGACTATCCGATAGTTTGCACATCCTTTTCCCACTTGCAGTCTATTGCTGCTACTAGCGCCCTATCAAAGATAG